>DASWGE010000055.1:0-2292 GCA_036393895.1 Streptosporangiaceae bacterium
AGGGCGGCCAGCGCGGATGGCTGAGGTGACCTTCACCGATCCGGAGACCTGGTACGCGAGCCTGCCCAGCGTGGTGGTGGCAGCCGGCGCATTGATCACCGATCCCACGGGGCGGGTCCTGCTGGTCAAGCCGAACTACCGGGAGCTTTGGGCGCTGCCTGGTGGCATCTGCGAGTATGGCGAGCCGCCGCAGGCAGGCTGCGCGCGTGAGCTGGCCGAAGAACTCGGCATCGACATTCCGGTCGGCCGGCTGCTTGCCACGGACTGGTCGCAGCCCTACGGCGCTGATGCTAATCCGATCATGCACTTCGTCTTCGACGGCGGACAGCTCGATGACGGGTCCGGCATCGTGATCCAGGAGGCCGAGCTTGACGGCTTCGTGTTCGTGGCGCCGGACGATCTGCCCGGATACCTGCCCGGCTACGGCCTGGCCAGAATCAGGGGAGCGGTCAGAGCCCGGGAATCGGGAACGGCTGTCTTCCTGCCGCACGAGATCGGCTGACGCGGAGCCTCAGCCCACCGGGCTGGACAGCAACTCGGCAGCGCTCGCCAGACGTCTGGTCTGGCTGGCGCCGAGAACCGCGGCCAGATGGCGCTCGACGGTGTCGAGCACGTCGCCAACGCGGAGCTCGCGCCCGAGCTCCGCGGACAGAGAGGTAACCGCAGCGTCCGGGATGCCGCATGGGACGATCCGATCGAACCAGGACAGGTCGTTGTCGCAGTTCAACGCGAAACCGTGCATGCTGACGCCGCGCGCGACCCGGATGCCGATCGCGGCAATCTTGCGGTCCACGCCTGCCGGACCATGGGCCCTGCTGACGCTGGCCGCTCGATTGCCGGGCCCGGTACCGCCTTCGCCGCGCACCCAGACGCCGCTCCGGCCCTCGACCCGCTCGGTGGCTAGCCCGGCGTCCGCGCAGGTCCTGATCAGGGCCTCCTCGATCGCCCTGACGTAGCTGATCACGTCGACGGGCTCGACGAGCGCAACGATGGGGTAGCCGACCAGCTGGCCTGGACCGTGCCAGGTGATCTTGCCGCCGCGGTCCACTTCGATCACCGGCGCGCCCGGGTCACCGACGGGACGGTCGGCCTGGCTAGTCCGCCGGCCTGCCGTGTACACCGGGGGGTGCTCGAGCAGCAGGCACGTGTCGGGTATCTCGGCGGCTGCGCGAAGGGCGTGCAGCTCACGCTGCAGCTGCCAGGCCTGCTCGTAGCCGACGGCGCCCGCGCCGAAGCCGGCCCGGACGAAGACGAGCTCTCGGTCCACCCGTTCAGCCTATGCCGTTCCGCCGAGCCGGCGGGGCAGGCCGGCCGTCCTGCTATTTCAGTCGGCTAGCCTTTTCGGTGTCATGGATAAAATGCTCGAACCTGAAATGCTCGCGAGCCTCAGCGTGTCCGAGCGGCGCAAGCTGCTCCGCACGCTGGTAGCACTGGAGCAGGACGCCACGCCAACCCCCGGCAGCAGCTGGAAATGGGACGCGATCCTGGTCTTCATCGTCGTCAGCTGCATCCTGCTGGCAGTCTGGATCGGCGTGCTGGCCGTTACGCTCCCGAGGTTCTACCACACCGGCTCCTGGCGGGGCGCCTGGGTCGGATTCGACCTCGGGCTGCTCGCGGCGTTCGCCGCGGCCGGCTGGACGGCGTGGCGTCGCCGTCAGCTGCTGATCATCTGCCTTGTCGTGCTAGCGACACTGCTGCTCTCTGATGCCTGGTTCGATGTCGTCCTCGACGTCAGGACCGCGGGATTCCTGCCCAGCTTGTTGTCGGCCGTGCTTGTCGAACTGCCGCTCGCCATGCTCGCGATCTTCATGGCGCGGCGCCTGCTGCGGCTAACGATCGGGCAGGTCATGCATTACGAAGGACTGACCGGGCGGGTGCCGCCGCTGTGGCAGATCCCGTTGCTGGGACCAGCGGCAGGCACGCCGCTAACAAGGCTGATCAGGGCACGGGCAGAGCACAGGGCAGTGGCGGCCGCGGCCTGCGCGCCCCCCGCTGCCCAGCCTCCACCCGGCGAAATGCGGGATCCGAGCCAGCCGCCCGTTGCCTAAGCGGACAGCTCGGCCTGCAGCGCCGTCGCGATGTCCGGGTGGGCGAAGCTGAAACCCGCTGCACGGAGCCTGGCCGGCCTGACCCGCGCGCTGCCGAGCAGCTCGCTGGCAACCTCGCCGAGTGCGGTCCTGAGCACAACTGTTGGCAGGTTGAGCAACGCGGGCCTGCCGAGCGCTGCCGCCAGCGCCCTGGTGAACTGGGCGTTCGTCACCGGTGCGGGAGCGGTGAGGTTGAACGGTCCGG
>DASWGE010000056.1:0-10288 GCA_036393895.1 Streptosporangiaceae bacterium
GGGTCCAGGACACCGGTCAGGCCGGCCGCCAGGGAGACAGTGCCCGACAGCGAGCCGTCGGCGAGCCGCGCCAGCAACTTTCTCAGGACCGAGTCGGCTCCTGCGGGTCCTGCAGCACCCGCGGCTCCAGCCGACTCGGCCAGTACCGACTCGGCCAGTACCGACTCGGCCAGTACCGACTCGGCCAGGACGGCCGAGGCGAGCACGGTCGGCAGGAAGGCGCCGGGCAGCAGCGCCCGGCCGGTTTCCTCCAGCGCGACCGCTAGCTCAGGCAGCCCGAATCCCTGACCGCCGGCGGCCTCGGGCAGGTGCAGCCCGAACGGGCCTTGCCCGGCCAGGCTCGGTGCGAGTTCAGCGCGGTACTGCGCGGCGCCGCTGTCGGAGCCGTCCACGGCCGACCGCACGACCTCGGCCGGGCAGTGTCGCTGCGACCAGCCACGCACCGCCGCCGCTAGTTCAAGGTGCTCCGGGGTGAGGCCAAGCGCCATCGAAGTTCCGCCTCGCTCATCAGGAGTCATCATCTCGTGCCGAATGCCGCCACTGTAGATCGGCTGGAGCGCTCCGGGGAATGGGGCGTGATGGCCGATCCGCAGCGCTTGCACCGGTTTGGCACCTGTTGCCCTAAACACTTTGCCGTGGTTACTGACCGGTAGTATACTTTGTTACTCACGAGTAACTAAGCTCTGGCCAGGCAAGACGGCAGCTCGCGGGAGACGCAATGACGCACTTCAAGGGCAACCTGCGCGACATCGAGTTCAACCTGTTCCAGGTCCTAAACCGGCAGGAACTGCTCGGCTCTGCGCCCTATGAGGATTTGGACGCCGACACGGCCCGCGGCATCCTCGCCGAGGTCGCCCGGCTAGCGGCAGGACCGCTCGCCGAGTCGTTCGCTGACGGGGACAGGAACCCCCCGGTATACGACCCAGTGGCCCGCTCGGTCACGATGCCCGAGTCCTTCGCCCGGTCGTTCCATGAGTTCATAGATGCCGAGTGGTTCAGGCTTGAGTTGCCGGCGGAACTCGGCGGCAGCGCGGCGCCGCGGTCGTTGTGGTGGAGCGTCGCCGAGCTTGTACTTGGCGCGAACCCTGCCATCTGGATGTACGCGAGCGGCTCCGCGTTCGCCAAGGCGCTGTACCTTCTCGGCACCGCCGAGCAGCGGCATTTTGCCGAGCAGGCCGTCGAGCGCGGGTGGACGGCCACGATGGTGCTGACCGAGGCCGACGCGGGATCTGACGTGGGGGCGGGCCGGACCAAGGCCATCAGGCAGGCGGACGGAACCTGGCACATCGACGGCGTCAAGCGCTTCATCACCTGCGCCGAGCACGACATGGCAGAGAACATATTCCACTTGGTGCTCGCCAGGCCCGAGGGCGCAGGGCCGGGCACCAAGGGGCTATCGATGTTCCTAGTGCCGAAGTTTCTGCTCAACGATGACGGGTCGCTCGGTGCGCGGAACGGCGTGTACGCCACCAACGTCGAGCACAAGATGGGGCTGAAGGCGTCAACGACCTGTGAGCTCACCTTCGGCGCCGACGAGCCGGCGATCGGCACCCTGGTCGGGGACGTACATGACGGCATCAGGCAGATGTTCCTGATCATCGAGCATGCCCGGATGATGGTCGGGACGAAGGCGATCGCCACGCTGTCGACCGGCTACCTGAACGCGCTCGAGTACGCCAAGACCAGGGTCCAGGGCGGAGAGCTTGGCAGGATGACCGACAAGACGGCGCCACGGGTGACGATCATGCATCACCCGGACGTCCGGCGGATCCTGATGCTGCAGAAGGCGTACGCCGAGGGCATGCGGGCGCTTGTGCTGTTCACCGCGACCTTCCAGGATGCCGGCCAGCTTGCCGAGGCGGCCGGCACCACCGACGATGCTGCCGCGGCCATGAATGACCTGTTGCTCCCGCTGGTCAAGGGGCTTGGCTCGGAGCGGGCTTACGAGATGCTGACCTTGTCGCTGCAGACCTTGGGCGGGTCAGGCTACCTGCAGGACTACCCCATGGAGCAGTACATCAGGGACGCCAAGATCGACAGCCTGTACGAGGGCACGACGGCTATCCAGGGCCTGGACCTGTACTTCCGCAAGATCATCAGGAACAAGGGTGACGCATTGGCGTCGCTGCTGAACCAGATCAGCGTTACCGCCGAGGGCGAGCAAGGCAACGGCCGGCTGAAGAAGGAGCGCGCCGCGCTGGCCAGGGCTACCGCCGACGTCGAGGCGATTGTGAACGCCTTGCACGGCTACCTCGCAGACAGCCTGCAGCAGCACAGCGAGATCGACCGGGTCGGGCTGAACACCACGCGACTGCTGCTGGCGCTGGGCGACCTGGTGGTGGGCTGGCTGCTCGTGCGGCAGTCCGAGATTGCGGGCCGCGCGCTCGACAACGGAACAGCGTCAGGCGCCGACACCGCGTTCTACCAGGGCAAGATTGCTGCCGCCCGGTTCTTCGCCGAGACCGTGCTGCCGCGGCTCGCCGCGGAGCGCGAAATCGTGGAGTCGACCACGACCGAGCTGATGGACCTGCCGGAAGCCGCCTTCTGAGCCAGGCCAACCGCAGCAAGCCGCCGGGCGCCGCCAGCAAACAACAGCAATGGCCCATAGAGGTTGTTCTCTGACCGTCCATGGGCCATAGCTGTTGAATCTGCCGGAGGCTAAGCCAGGCTAGGACCAGGCGAGCATCCGTAGCGGGTCGCTCAGCATGGCTCCGACATCGCGCAGCACCGCCGAGCCCATATCGCCGTCGACGATCCGGTGGTCGAACGACAGCGACAGAGTGCAGACCTTGCGCACCGCAAGCTGTCCGTCCACGACCCATGGCGCGTCCTTGACCTGTCCGAAGGCCAGGATCGCCGCTTCCCCTGGGGTAATAATCGGCGTCCCCGTGTCGACGCCGAACACTCCGACATTCGTGATCGTGATCGTGCCGCCGCGCAAGTCAGCCGGGGTGGACTTGCCCGCCCGCGCGGTTTCGGTCAGCGCCGCCATCGCCTGCGCAAGGCCAGGCAGCGAGAGAGCGTGCGCGTCCTTCACGGTCGGCACTACCAGGCCGCGGTCGGTCGCCGCCGCGATCCCCAGGTTCACGTAGTGCTTGACGACGATCTCCTGAGCCGCCTCGTCCCATGACGAGTTGATCATCGGATGCCGGGCAGCGGCGACAAGCAGCGCTTTTGCGACCAGGACGAGCGGGGAGAACCTGACGCCCCCGAACTCAGGAAGCGACCTCAGGCGGACCGTCGCGGCCATTGTCTCGGTGATGTCGATCTGCAGGAATTCGGTGACATGCGGCGCGGAGAAGGCGCTGGCCGTCATCGCGGCAGCCGTGTGCTTGCGCACGCCGCGGACCGCGATGCGCTCCTCGCGCGGCAGCGATGCTAGCCGGACGGCGGAAACCTGCTCTGGGCCAGCGCCGTCAATACCCGGCGCGGCAGCCGCGGCCCGGATCTGCGCCTGGGCCGGGCCGGAGGCCGAACTTGCCGGAGCGGGCTCGGCGGAGGCCGGACCCGCGGCAGCGGCCTGGACGTCGTCGCGGGTGATCGACCCGGATGGGCCCGTCCCTCTCAGCATCGCCAGGTCGACCCCGAGTTCCTTGGCAAGCTTGCGCACCGGCGGCTTGGCGAGCACGCCAGTCCGAGCGTCCCGCGCCGCGGCGGCCGGGGACGCTGCAGACGCCGCGGACGCCGCTGCAGCACCCGTTGCGAGTGGCTCTGCGGCGGTTTCCCGTGCGATGTCCCGTGCCGCGTCCTGCGCGCCCGTCCGGACCGACGCGCGGGCGCCGGCTGCGGCCGGCTTCCTGGGTCGCCGTTTGGTCGCGCCCAGTTTGACGCCGTAGCCGACGAGAACGGCCTGGCGCTTTTCCTTGGGCGCAGGGCTTCCGTAGATTCCCGGCTCGACAGCCCCCTCGGCCGGGGGCGGCGAGATCTCCGCCGGCGGAGCCGGCGCCTGGCCATATTCCGCGCCGCCGGCTTCTGCGCTGCTGGCGCCCGCCGTGCCGTTCGCAGCTCCGGCCGTGCCGTCGGCGCCTACCTGAACCGAGATGATCGGGGTGCCAACGTCGGCTGTCGCGCCCTCGGGCACGAGCAGGTCGTCGACCACGCCCGCATAGGGACTGGGCAGCTCCACAAGGGCCTTGGCCGTCTCGATCTCGACGATGATCTGGTTGATGTCGATCTTGTCGCCTGGCTGCACCAGCCACCTGACAATGTCGGCCTCGGTCAGGCCCTCGCCGACGTCGGGGAGCTTGAACTGCTTCAGCTCTGACATGACGTCCTCTCAGTGCTTCCAAGAGCGCGTGCGTCGGGCAAGCCGCCGCGCGGCCGCTCAGTAGGCGAAGGCACGGTCGACCGTATCGAGTACCCGGTCAAGGTCGGGCAGGTAGTACTCCTCGATCCGCGACGGCGGGTACGGCGTCGAGTAGCCGCCGACCCGCAGCACCGGAGCCTCGAGATGGTAGAAGCACTCCTGCGAGACCCGCGCCGCGATTTCGGCGCCGAGGCCAGCCGTCACGGCGGCCTCATGCACGACCAGGCACCTGCCTGTCTTGCGGACCGATGCGAAGATCGTCTCCGTATCCAGCGGCGACAGCGAGCGCAGGTCGATCACCTCGACGGACCTTCCTTCCTCAGCGGCGGCGGCCGCCGCCTCCATGCACGTCCGCACCATCGGGCCATAGCACAGCAGGGTCACGTCCGTGCCGCTGGCGAGCGTCCGCGCCTTGTCGATCGGCAACGCCGCCGCCAGGCCGTCGGCCAGGTCGACATCAGTCTTGTCCCAGTACCGCCGTTTCGGCTCGAAGAAGATGACCGGGTCGTCGCAGCTGATCGCCTGCTGGATCATCGCGTACGCGTCGGCCGGATCGCCGCACACGACGACGCGCAGGCCACCGGTGTGCACGAAATGCACCTCGGGAGACTCGCTGTGATGCTCAACGGCTCCGATACCGCCGCCGCACGGAATCCGCACCACCACGGGAAGCCGGAGATGGCCGGCCGACCTGTACGCCATCTTCGCGAGCTGGGAGACGATCTGGTCGAAGGCAGGGAAGACGAACCCGTCGAACTGGATTTCGCACACCGGCCGGTAGCCGCGGAGCGCGAGCCCGATCGCCGTGCCGACGATGCCGGACTCAGCGAGCGGGGTGTCAAATACGCGGTCCTCGCCGAAGTCCTTCTGCAGGCCGTCCGTGACCCGGAAGACGCCGCCGAGCTTGCCGACGTCCTCGCCCATGATGAGTACCTTGGGGTCGTTTTCCATCGCCTTGCGCAGGCCCTCGTTGAGCGCCCTGCTCAGCGTGAGCCTGGTCGCGGCGGCCTGCGCACCCGTGGTGTCCGTGCTCATCGCCCGACCTCCTCGCTGACGAAGGAGCTGAGATACGCCTCAAGCTGCGCGCGCTCCTCGGCCAGCAGCGCGGTCGGCTCGGCGTAAATGTTGTCGAACATGGAGAGCGGCGCAGGGTCTGGCATCTCCAGGCAGGCCTTCCTGATCCTGGTGCCGACTTGGTCGGCCTCGGCCGCGACGTCGGTGAAGAAGCCCTCCGGCGCCATTACCGAGCGGATCAGGTACTGCTTCACCCGCTCGATCGGATCCTTCAGTTTCCACGACTCAAGCTCGGCGGACAGCCGGTACCTGGTCGGGTCGTCGGTCGTGGTATGCGCGCCCATCCGGTAGGTGAACGCCTCGATCAGCGTCGGTCCCTGTCCTTCCCGCGCGGCCTGCATGGCCTTCCGCGTCACGGCCAGACACGCGAACACGTCGTTGCCATCGACCAGCAACCCGGGGAACCCGAAGCCCAGGGCCCGCTGGTAGAGCGGGATCCTGGTCTGGCGGTCCAGGGGTTCGGAGATCGCCCACTGGTTGTTCTGGCAGAAGAAGACCACGGGCGCGTTGTTCACCGATGCCCAGATGAAGGCCTCGTTCACGTCGCCCTGGCTGGTCGCACCGTCGCCGAAGTAGACGATCGCGGCCTCGCCGTCCTCGCCCACCGCCCCGTCGCGCTGGATCCCCATCGCGTAGCCGGTCGCATGCAGGGTCTGGGCGCCGATCACGATCGTGTACAGGTGAAAGTTGTGTGCCTTGGGGTCCCAGCCGCCGTGGCTGACGCCGCGGAACAGTTCGAGGAGCTTGGCCGGGTCCAGCCCGCGGCACCAGGCGACCCCGTGCTCCCGGTAAGTCGGGAACGCCATGTCGCGCGGGCCAAGTGCCCGGCCCGAGCCGACCTGCGCGGCCTCCTGGCCGAGCAGCGAGGCCCAGATGCCGAGTTCTCCCTGCCGCTGCAGGGCGATCGCCTCGAAATCGATCCGCCGGACTAGGACAAGATCGCGGTACAGGGCCATAATCTCATCGGGCGTCAGCTCAAGCGGGTAGTCAGGATGCTCAGCGCGCTCGCCCTCGGGTGTCAGCAGCTGGATCAGTTCCGGCTTGCCGGAAGGCTTATCCAGTGCGGCGGATCGGGAGGCAGCTCGCCCGGCAGCTTTGACGGCCACGTGCCACTCCTTACCTGCTCAGCGCCGCCCGCCTGCAGGTCAACGGGCGGTCATCGGATTTCTTGCTCCGCTGTGACAGTACTCGGCGCTCCTCCTGCCAGGTCAAGTGCCGGGTACGCGTACGCTGCGCGGCATGGCCAAGATAGTTGTCGACGTCATGCTCAAGCCCGAGATCCATGACCCGCAGGGGGAGGCTATCGCCGGCGCGTGCCACAGGCTCGGTTTCACCGAGGTTGTCGCTGTCCGCCAGGGCAAGCGGTTCGAGGTAGAGATTGCCGATGCGGCCACGGCAGAGGGCCAGGGCGGGCAAGCAGGAGGGCCAGAAGCAGATACGCAAGCCAGGGAGACTCGGGTCGGCGAGCTGGCAGCCGAATTGCTGGCAAACCCGATTATTGAGGAATTCGCGGTCCACGCCGTCTGAGCGCATAGGCGAGTCCGCACCTGGTCGCCGCTCACCCGCTCGCGAGATTCCAAACATGGCTGTCCCTCGGTCTCCGCAGGACCGAATTGTCAGGCGGCCAAGGCGGTTTCGCCGCTCGCCTCGCCGTCTGTAATCCGCTGTTGATCTGGGAGAACGACACCGTTCGTCCGAAGATCGCCCGAGTTTATGATTACCGCGCGCCTGCTGTGGAAACTCTCACAATGTGATGAGAGCCGAGTTGTAAGCCGGAGAGCGGCGGAGGACAGAGAAGACAGTGCGAACTCGCGTGCTGCACTCGCAGGAACTGGCCGGAGATGTCCGGGACATCCGGCCTATCCGGTTCTGTCTCGTGTTCCCGCACGAATCGCTCAGCATTCCCGTTATGCGGCACGTACTCGGCGATACCCTCGGTCGGCTTGGCCTGGATGAGGGTTGCATCTCCGACCTGCTCCTGGCTGTCACGGAAGCGTGCACGAACGTGCTGCGGCATGCCGGACCAGGACACAGGTACGAGGTGGTCGCCGAGGTCGCCAGGAACCGGGTGGTGCTCCAGGTGCTGGACAATGGCCGCGGCTTCGACCCGGCCAGGATCAGGGTGGCGCGCCGCCGGCACCTGCGCCGGCCCCCGGTCCGGCCCGCCGGGCTGCTCGGCCGCCGGGCCAGGGCCGGTGACATCACGCAGATCCCCGAGTCAGGCCGCGGCATGGCGATCATGCGCGCGTGCGTGGACGACGTCAGCCTGCACAGCGGCCCTGGCCGGGGAACCGTCGTGCAGCTGTTCAAGCGGTGCGAGTGGCGCGACGGCGCCCCGCTCGCCGACCTGGACGGCTGGGCGCTCAGGGACACCGGCTGAGCAGGTAACCTGCCTGCATGGGCGGGCGCGGGCAGCGGGGTCGGTAGTGACGGTAAGGATCGGAATCGTCACGTTCCCCGGATCCCTTGATGAGGTCGACGCTACCCGGGCGGTCGCGCGGGCAGGCGGCACGCCTGTCCCGCTCTGGCACGGCGACCGCGATCTGCGCGGCGTGGACGCCGTGATCCTGCCCGGCGGCTTTTCCTACGGCGACTACCTGCGCTGCGGTGCCATCGCCCGGTTCGCTCCAGTGATGGCTGAACTGATCCCCGCTGCGGCAGCCGGCCTGCCAGTACTCGGCATCTGCAACGGATTCCAGATTCTCTGCGAGGCGCACCTGCTGCCTGGTGCGCTGATCAGGAACGCCGGCCTGCACTTCATCAACAAGGACGTACGAATCAGGATCGAGAATAACCGGACGCAGTGGTCAACCGGCTACGGGTCAGGTGAGGTGGTCACGGTCGTGCTGAAAAGCGGCGTCGGGGCCTATGTCGCGGACCAGCAGACGCTGGCCGACCTCGCCGCGTCGGACCGCATCGTCGCCCGTTACGCCGACGGCAGCCCGAACGGATCTGCGGATGACATCGCCGGGATCGCGAGCGCAGACGGCAACGTGGTCGGCCTGATGCCGCACCCCGAGCACGCGATCGATATGCTGACCGGCCCGGGCACCGGCGGCCTGAACTTCTTCACGTCTATCCTCACCTCGGCTGCCCGGGCATGACGCGCGCCGATACCGTCGCTGCAGCCGCAGCGACGCCGGACCGCGAGCAGCCGCATGCCGCGCTTGGCCTGACCGACGCCGAGTATGCCAGCATCACGCAGCAGCTCGGGCGCCGGCCCACCGATGCCGAGCTCGCGATCTACTCGGTGATGTGGAGCGAGCACTGCTCATACAAGTCGTCGAGGCTGTACCTGCGTCAGTTCGCCGAGAAGGCGCCGCCCACCACCGCCTTGCTTGCCGGAATCGGACAGAACGCCGGGGTCGTGGACGTAGGGCAGGGCTACGCCGTCACCTTCAAGATCGAGTCGCATAACCACCCCTCCTACGTGGAGCCGTTCCAGGGCGCGGCGACCGGCGTGGGCGGCATCGTCAGGGACATACTCGCCATGGGCGCACGGCCCGTCGCGGTAATGGACGCCCTGCGGTTCGGGCCTGCCGACGCGGCCGATACCAGGCGGGTCCTGCCAGGCGTCGTCGGCGGCATCTCCTTCTACGGCAACTGCCTCGGCCTGGCCAACATCGGCGGGGAGCTGGCCTTCGATGCCTGCTACTCGGGCAATCCGCTGGTCAACGCCCTATGCCTGGGCGTAATGCGGCACGAGGACCTGAAGCTCGCCCGCGCGAGCGGGCCCGGCAACAAGGTGGTCCTGTTCGGCTCGCCGACCGGTCCTGACGGGATAGGCGGCGCGTCGGTGCTCGCCAGCGCCTCGTTCGGCGACGATGCGTCCGGCGGCGAACGGGCCAAGCGCCCCAGCGTACAGGTCGGCGACCCGTTCATGGAGAAGCTCCTAGTCGAGTGCTGCCTTGAGCTGTACGCGGCGGGCGTGGTGGTGGCGATCCAGGATCTTGGCGCGGCCGGGATCGCCTGCGCGACGACCGAACTAGCCGCTGCCGGCCAGGTTGGAATGACGGCGACGCTGGATGCGGTTCCGCTGCGTGACCGCGGCCTGAGACCGCCCGAGATCCTGATGAGCGAGTCGCAGGAACGGATGATGGCGGTCACGATACCCGCCGACCTGGACCGCTTCCTGAAGATCTGCGCCCGGTGGGACGTGCCGGCCACCGTGCTCGGCGAGGTCACCGATACCGGCCGGCTCGAGATGACCTGGCAAGGCGAAGTGGTTGTCGACATCCCGCCAGCCAGCGCGGCGGAAGGCCCGCTCTGCGAGCGGCCGGTGCAGCGGCCGCCCGGCCAGGACAAACTGCGCGCGGACGAGCTGGCCCGGGCCGACGGGGAGGCCACCAGGCTGCGCGAAGATCTGCTCGCCTTGCTCGGATCGCCGGCCGGCGCGGACAAGAGATGGGTGACCGAGCAGTACGACAGCGACGTACGGGGCAACACGGTGCTCGCTGCCCCGCACGATGCCGGCGTGCTCAGGATCGATGAGGAATCCCAGCTCGGCGTCGCGATCGCCACCGACGGCAACGCGCGATACTGCCTGCTCGACCCCTATGCCGGGACGCAGCTGGCCCTGGCCGAGGCGTACCGGAACGTGGCCGCCACTGGGGCACGGCCGCACGCGGTGACCAACTGCCTTAACTTCGGGTCGCCGGAGGACCCGGCGGTCATGTGGCAGTTCGCCGAGTCAGTCCGCGGGCTCGCCGACGGCTGCCAGGTCCTCGGCATCCCGGTGACCGGCGGCAACGTGAGCTTCTACAACCAAACGGGCCCGGACGCGATCCAGCCGACGCCTGTCGTCGGCGTCCTCGGTGTACTCGATGACGTGCGGCGCAGGTTGCCGAGCGGGTTCAGTGCCCCGGGCGAGACGATCATGCTGCTCGGCCGCACAACCGCGGAATTCGG
>DASWGE010000057.1:0-2860 GCA_036393895.1 Streptosporangiaceae bacterium
GAAGTAAGCCTTGGCCGTGCTTCCCTGCACGGTGATCGGACCCATGCCAAGCACGAGGCCTTGCGCTCCGAGCTGGCTGTACGAGCTCCTCAAACTCTGGATCACGCTGTCCGGCCGACCGGTGGTGAGCGCGGCGGCCGCAGAGTAGTTGCCGGACTCCCAGGCCAACAGGAAATCCTTGACGCTTGCGGCCACCGACGGGTCGGACTGGCCGACGCCGGTCACCCCGACGATGATCACCACTGCCGCCGCACAGACCAGCGACCCGATCCGGATCCTGGCACTCCTCGATCGAAGAATGCGTTTCCTCGGCCGATCGGCAGGCCTGGACGGTCGCGGCACGTGTCCCGGACCGGATCTCGGCGGTGCGGACCCTGGGCCCGGCCTGGGCGGCGCAAAGCGCCGCAAGGGTCCAGGAGCCGCGGGGGTCTGGCCAGATCCGGACGGCGCGGGTCGCTGGCTAGACCGTGGCGGCGTGCCCCGCTGGCTAGACCCCGCAGGCACGGGCCGCGGACCAGGTCCCGGCTGGGCGGGCCGCGGCGCTGGCCGCAAGCGCGCGAAGCCTGCCGAGCTGCCCCCAAGTGCGTCGGGCACGGTCTGCCGCGAGCGTCCGGCTCGGCCCGCGCGCCCAGGTGTCGAACGCCCGTGGCCTGTTCGGCCCGGCGGGATCCAGGCGGGCCGACCGAACCCGGCCGGCCGACTCCCGGCACCAGGCGCGCCTGATAGGTCGGGTGAGTCCGGCGGCCGAGTAGTACCGGCGAGCCTCGCTGGAAAGGCCTCGGCACCGGTCAGTCCGCTGGCAGGACCGTCCTGGCCGGCTCGCTCCGAGGCTGACTGCCCAGGGGCAGATGCCGCGTAGGGCGCGCCGTCTGGCCCGACCTCACTCCCGCCCATTGGGCCGAACCTACCCACACTGGCCGCTCCGAACGCGGTGGTGCCAATCGGACCTGGACCGCCATCGACTACCTGGCCGAACTCATCGGGTGGTCTGGATCCGTCGGTTACCTGCGCATCAGCATTCGCAACATCGGGCTGGGATCGGCCCGCCCGATGCCTGGCTGAATGAGCGCCCCGGGGGCCCCGCCTAGCCATGCCGGCCATCAGTCGCCATTGTCCTACCTTCGGCGCCGCATAGCACGTTCGACTTCACGCGTGGCGTCCCTGCGTGCCAGTTCTTGCCGCTTGTCGTAGGTTCGCCGGCCTCGCGCGAGGGCAAGCTCGATCTTGGCCTTTCCATCGGAAAAGTAAAGCGCGAGAGGAATAAGCGTCAGCCCGCCCTCGGCCGTCGCCCGGTCCAGCCGGTCGATCTCCTTGCGATGCAAGAGCAGCTTGCGGACCCGGCGCGGCTCATGGTTGGTCCAGGTCCCCTGGGTGTACTGCGGGATATGGACGCCGTGCAGCCAGGCCTCACCGTCGGTGATCATGCCGTATCCATCGGTCAGGGTGGCCCGGCCCGCTCGCAGGGACTTGACCTCTGTTCCGGTCAGCATGATGCCGGCCTCGACCACATCCTCGATGGTGTAGTCGTGCCGTGCCCGGCGGTTACTAGCGACTAGCTTTCTGCCCTGCTGTGCCTTGCCGGAGCGCTGCGCCTTTTTGCCTTGCGTTGCGGCCACGATATTAAGTCTGACCCCTCAGACCCGCAGGTAGCGCCTGAGCGTCAGGAACGAGGTCGTACCGCAGAGCAGCAGACCGATGCACATGGTCACGAGAACGACCTCGACCAGGTCGCCCACGGACAGCTGGGTATGGAACGGGAAGTAATTCTGCAGGCCGTCAAGCCCGGCCTTCGCGCCTGCCAGCAGCGCAACCGCCACGAGCCAGCCGAACAACCCGGCGATCATGCCCTCCACCAGGAACGGTAGCTGGACATAGAAGTTCGACGCGCCGACTAGGCGCATGATGGCCGTCTCCCGGCGCCGGTTGAAGGCCGAGAGCCTGATGGTATTCGCGACCAGCATGATTGCCGCGATGATCAGGATGATCGCTACGACGATAACCGCGTTCCTGGCGCCGTTGAGCAGCCGGTAGAAGTTGGTGAGGATGGACGAGTCGTCGCCTACCGAGTCCACGCCCGGCATGCCGGTGACCGCAGCCGTTACCGGCCCGGCGTCGGCCTGGGCATTCTTGAGTTTGACCTGGAACGACGCGGGGATGTCGCCGGGCAGCACCGAGGCGACGAATATCGGGTCGTAGGCGAACTCCTTCCTGAACTGCGCCAGGTTTTGCGCCTGCGTTCGGTGGGTGACGCCCACGACCTGGGGAAGCTTGTTCAGCGTCTGCTTGATCTGGTTGGTCTGCGCGAGCGTCGCAGGACCGTTATTCGTGCACTGCGGGCTGAGCGGGTTGTTGTCGCATAGGTAGATCGAGAGCTCGACCTTGCTCTGCCACAGCGCCCTGGTGTGGTTGACCTGCTTGACGAACAGCAGGCCGGTGCCGAGCAGGGAGAGGCTGATGGCGACGACCACGATCAGCGCGACCGTCATCGTCAGGTTCCGCCGGAGGCCGATCCACACCTCGCCGAATACGAACTGCGCACGCATGTACGTGATCCCTTGGTTGTCCTCGCCTGTCCGGCAGCTTGCCGGGCTAGCTCGAAGGCTCCTAGTAGGCCTGGCCGTAAACCCCGCGCGACTGGTCGCGCACGACCTTGCCGTACTCGAGCTCGATAACACGCTTGCGCATAGAGTCCACGATCGCGGCGTCGTGCGTGGCCATGACGACCGTGGTGCCGGTCCTGTTGATCCGGTCAAGGACCTTCATGATGCCGATCGAGGTCGCCGGGTCAATATTCCCGGTTGGCTCGTCGGCCAGCAGGATCATCGGGCGGTTGACGAACGCCCTGGCCATCGCGACCCGC
>DASWGE010000058.1:0-2717 GCA_036393895.1 Streptosporangiaceae bacterium
CGCTCCAGGACTGCCTGCGCGGCCACTTCGACGTCGATCATTCGACGTTCCAGATCGAGCTCGCAGGTCACGCCGACCACGAGCGCCCTATGCACCAGTGACCGCTGCGCCGACGGCGGCCCGCTGCTGGAGCTTCCTCCGTGCAGGCAGGGCGAGCATCAGCAGGAAGCTCAGCACGAACACGCCGACCTGGAAGAACAGCGTGCGCTGCAGCGTGGCGGCGAAGTCGATCCCGGTCGCGCGACGGCCGATCGCCGCGATAACGTGCCTGGCCGGCACAGGAAGCGCAGTGGGCGCCTGACTTTGCCGGCAGGATGGCGGCGGCACCGTCGGGTCCGCGGCGACCAGCCTGTCGTGCAGGCAGCCGCGGAAGGCGGTTACGACCGGGGCTGTGGCGCCGCGTGGCAGGCCGGCGGCGACCAGAGCTCCGCGGAGCTGCGGCGCGACCGAGGCGGCCGCTGGTCCTGACTGGGTGCCGAGCAATCCGAAGAAAATAACGCCGATGACCGCCACGCCGATCGAGGCGCCGAGCTGGATGCTCGTGTTGAACACGCCGGACGCCGAGCCCGCGTCCTCCTGGCGCACTCCAGCGAGCAGAATGTCGGCGAGCGGCGCGAGCACCGTGCCCATGCCGAGTCCGGCCGCGATGAGGCCGGGCAGGAGCTCCGTGGTGGTGACCGCCTGGCCGTAATGGCGCACGATCAGAATCAGGCCCGCCATGGCCGCCGCCATCACGAGCGCGCCCGTCATGGTCACGCCGCGGCCGAACCTCGGGCCGAGCCTGGCGGCGGCGCCGGAGGCGAGCAGCACCCCGCCGGAGAAGGGCAGGAAGGTCAGGCCGGCGTGCAGCGGACTGAAGCCCAGGCCGATTTGCAGGAACAGGGTGAGGATCAGCGCGAACGAGGTCACGCCGAGGAAGAACGTCATGGCGATCGCGATGCCGACGCTGAACGCCCGCTGGCCGAACAGCCTGAGCTGCACCAGCGGCGAACCGTCCCTGCGAGCCTTGATCCGCTCGTAGCCGACGAACGCGGCGAGCATCGGCACCGACGCGGCCATCGAGGCGAAGGTCCACGCGGGCCAGCCGAGCTGGCGGCCCTGTACCAGCGGATAGAGCAATGCCAGCAGCGCTGCGGAGATCAGGCCGACCCCGACCGGGTCAAGTTTCGGCGGATTCGGCGCCCTGGACTCGCGCACGAGGACGGCCGACGCGGCCAGCGCCACGATGCCGACGGGGATATTAATCAGGAAGATCGGCCGCCAGTCCAGGCCGAGCATGTTGCTTTGGATCAGCAGCCCGCCGAGCAGCGGACCGCTGACGGTGCCGAGGCCGGCGGTCACGCCGAAGCCGGCCAGCGCCTTGATCCGCTCGGCAGGCGGGAATGTCACCTGGATGACGGCCAGCACCTGCGGGATCATGATGCCGCCCATCGCGCCTTGCACGACTCGGAAGGCGATCAGCTGGCCTGGGCTCTGTGCGGCTCCGCACAAGGCGGACATCAGGGTGAAGCCGGCCACGCCGATCAGGAACAGCCGCTTGCGCCCGAATGTGTCTCCAAGCCTGCCGCCGGTGATCAGCACCAGGGCGTAGGCCAGCGTGAATCCGGCTAGCGCCCACTGGACGTCGGCGTAGCTGGCGCCCAGGTTGCGCTGAATCGACGGGATCGCGATATTCACGATCGACACGTCGAGCAGGTTCATGAACCCGGCCAGCAGCAAGATCACCAGGGTGAGCCAGCGCCGCGGGTCGGCCTCCTCGCCCTTGGCCGTGTCCGTAGACGCCAGAGATGCCAGGATCTGTGCATCGGATGTCATGTCGGTCTCCGACCTGAAGTATGCAAGGACGAGTACGCTAGGCAACCTAACATCTCGAAATACGATTGTCTAGGAAACTTAATAAATAAGGAGTCTAAGCATGCCAGAGGGCTGGGATGTGCCGTGGGTGGAGCCGATCGGATCCCGCCTGGCCGATGCTGGCCTGCCTGAGCGCGCGGAACTCACCGCGGCCTTCGCCGCGTCCCTCCGCCGGACAGGCTCCCTCATGCAGCTAATGGGCCAGGCTGCCGCCGACCGAATCGGGATCAACGCGACCGATTTGAACTGCCTGAACCTGCTCAGCTTCAGCGGCCAGATGACCGCCGGGCAGCTAGCCAAGGCCACCGGCCTGAGCACGGCCTCGATCACCGGTGTCATCGACCGGCTCGAGGAGACCGGATTCGTCCGGCGCGAACGTGATGCAGCGGACCGTCGACGCGTGGTTGTCCGGCTGGTCACCGAGCGCGCGCTGCGCGACGTGGCCTCGGTCTTCCTGCCGATGGTCCGGGCCTGGCAGGGGCTGGCTGAGCAGTACAGTGACGAGGAACTGCGCCTGATCGTGGACTTCTACGGCCAGATGGAGCACGTGCTCCGCGAGCACATCACCAGGCTCCGCGAGGAGCGGCCTGATACTGCCCGCGATTAACGCGGCGCCCTCCGGGGCGGCGCGCCGCGCTCCTGGCAGACCTCGGCGCACAGCTCGATCACTAGCCCGCGTTCCGTCGAGTCGAGCGTGGCCGCCTCGGCCGTCGTGCCGAGGCCGACGATCCCCGCCGCGCCCTGATCCAGCACGTCGCGGGCCAGGGTCTGGAGCGCGTCGGCTGCGACGCCGCCGTCCGCGGAGAACGGCGTGATGAGAGGGACCAGAATTCCGTGAAGGGTCATGGACTCCAGCCTGGCCC
>DASWGE010000059.1:0-13622 GCA_036393895.1 Streptosporangiaceae bacterium
GAGCGAGAGGCCGAACTCCCCGACGAACGTCTCATGAGCGTTGGCCAGCTCGTCCGGCGTGACCGGGTAATAGGCGCCGTTGGCCGTGAGCTCGGGCAGGCCCGCATTCGGCATGCAGGAAATCGGGACCCTCGAGTGCGCCGCCAGGTAGCGCAGGTGCTCGCTCATCTCGGCGGGCCCGGTCGCGCAGTTCAGGCCGATCACATCGATCCCGAGCGGCTCAAGCGCGGTCAGCGCGGCGCCGATCTCGCTGCCGAGCAGCATTGCGCCGGTCATCTCGATCGTGACCTGCGCGATCAGCAAGATGTCGCCGGCCTCGGCGGCGCTGCCGGCCCGGGGGCGCGACCCGCAGGAACCCCCCGATGCCGCTTCCGCGGCGGCGCTGCCGGCCCGGGGGCGCGACCCCCCGGAACCCCCCGATGCCGCTTCCGCGGCGGCGCTGCTGGCCCGGGGGCGCGACCCCCCGGAACCCCCCGATGCCGCTTCCGCGGCGGCTTTGATCGCGCGCTTGGCGCCGATGATGGCAGCCTTGGCCTGGAGCAGGTCCTGGCAGGTTTCGACGATCAGCGCGTCTGCGCCCCCGGCCAGCAGGCCGGCCGCGTTGCGCTCGTAGGCGTCCCTCAGGTCGGCGAATGCGACGTGACCGAGCGTGGGCAGCTTGGTGCCAGGGCCGATCGAGCCGAGTACCCAGCGAAACCGACCGTCAGCGGCGGCGTTGTCGGCTGCCTGCCGCGCTATTGTCGCGCCGGCCAGAGATAGCTCGTAGATCCGCTCGGAGATGCCGTATTCGCCCAGATTGGCGAGGTTAGCGCCGAAAGTGTTGGTCGAGATCGCGTCGACGCCAGCTGCCAGGTACCCGTCGTGCACCGCCCGTACGATGTCGGGCCTGGTGACGTTGAGGATCTCGTTGCAGCCCTCATGCCCGGCGAAATCGTCCAGGGTCGCCGCGCTGTTCTGCAACATCGATCCCATCGCCCCATCGGCGATGACAACCCGCTCGGCCAGGGCTTTACGCAGCGGCCGGTGCTGCGGACCGGCGGTTCGCGACATGATGGCCCCTATCTTAAGGTCTCCGCGATGCACGTAGGCTTGGGCAGTCAAGTAAAGATTCCGCCGCGCGGCCACGATGCGTCATCGAGGAGGTGGCTCCAGATCGAGTTCGACGGCATCTCAGCATTGACTTCGCCGGCGGTTATCGCGGCCTTCGAAGGCTGGAACGATGCGGGAGAGGCGGCGAGCGCAGCCGTGTCCCATCTCGGCGCCGCATGGGACGCCAAACCGATCGGCGAGATCGATCCTGAGGACTACTACGATTTCCAGGTGACCAGGCCGGTGCTCGAGGTTGCCGACGGGCAGACCCGCAAGCTCGCCTGGCCAACCACGAGATTGGTCCATGCGAAGCCAGCCGGGTTTGACCGGGACATCATCCTTGTCAACGGCATCGAGCCGAACATGCGCTGGCGCGGCTTCTGCCGTGAGCTCGTTGACGGCTTCACTGGCCTCGGCGCGGAGCTCGTCATCCTGATGGGAGCCCTGCTGGCAGACTCGCCGCATACCAGGCCCGTGCCGGTGACCGTCGCTGCCTCCGATGACAAGCTCGCGGCGGCGCTCCAGATAGAACCGGTCGACTACCAGGGGCCGACCGGCATCGTGGGTGTGCTACAGGATGCCTGTACCATCGGCGGCATCCCGGCGGTCTCCCTGTGGGCGGCCGTACCGCATTACGTAGCGCAGCCCCCAAGCCCGAAGGCCACACTGTCACTGCTGCGGGGGGTTGAGGACATACTGGACGCTCCGATGCCGCTCGGAGACCTGCCTGATGAGGCCAGGGCGTGGGAACGCGGCGTGGACGAGCTGGCCGAGCAGGATTCTGAAGTCGCCGAGTACGTCCGGGCGCTCGAGGAAGCCAAGGACGCCACCGACCTGCCTGAGGCGAGCGGCGATGCCATTGCCCGCGAGTTCGAGCGCTACCTGCGCCGTCGTGGTGACCGCGGTGAGCACGGCGGCGCCCGGTGAATCTCCGGCTGAGCTGAGTCCCGCGCGCTCAGATCGGCGGCCAAGGCACCGCTGGCCAGTCCTCTGGCGGATACGGATGGACGCGATGCCGCAGCAGCATCTCGGTTCTGATCCTGGTGGCCGTCACCTCTTCTTCCGTCAGCCACTGACGGAGCGTCTCGCTCAGCTCGCCGTCCTCCATCAGCGCGCAGATCCGCTGCAGCGCCTGCACCGCATCCTGGGTTAGCGGATCGCCGCGCCACTGCCACAGCACCGTCCGCAGTTTGTACTCCTCGGCGAAGCTCACGCCGTGATCGCAGCCGTACAGATGCCCGTCCGTCGTCGGCAGCAGGTGACCGATCTTGCGGTCCGCATTGTTGATCACCGCGTCGAAGACGGCCATGGCTCGCAGCCCCTGGTGGCGGTTGTTCCTGGCGAGCGCGACCAGGTCCACCGATGGATCAGCGTCTATCCACAGCTGGCACATGCCGGGCCCGAACGGGCCTTCGCGGTAGACCGTCGGCGGGACGATGGCCCAGCCAGATGCGCGGGATATCTCGTAGGCGGCCAGCTCGCGGCCGGCCAGCGTGCCGTGCGGGAAATCCCACAGCGGCCGCTCCCCGGCGACCGGCTTGTAGACGCACGCCGCGTTGCGGCCGTTATGGGAGATGGCGCAGTACATCGTGGCATTCGAAGCCTCCGCCAGCCGTCCGGTGATCTCAAGCTCTCCGGCCGTCAGCAGATCGATATCCGGATCGCTTGAGCCTGGCTTTGCACCCCGTTTGTCGGCCCGATCCCCTTCAGTCGCGGCCAACCCGGTGTCCGTTCTGCCGGGGGCATATGTGGCCGGACTCGTCGAGCGGCAGGCCGCACAGCGGGCACGGCGGGCGGCCGGCCGTGACCAGCTGAAGCGCGCGCTTGGCGAACGCGCGCGCGGCTGCGGCAGTGATCGTTACCCGCAGGATCGCTGGGCCGTCCTCGGGGAGTTCCTCGGTCAGCGGCTCGATCGGCTCGTCGCTCAGCTCCTGAGCCTCGATGATCACGCGCTCGCTGTCCCCATCCCAGGCCAGGGCGATGGCTCCGACCCTGAAGTCCTCCATCAGCGGCTGGTCGAGCGGCCCATCGTCGGCGAGCGCGTCCGGGGCCACTGCTGGTATCGCCGCGGACCCCCCGGTGCGCCGCAGAACCTCATCGAGCAGTTCATCCAGGCGCTCGGCAAGCTGGCTGACCTGGCCCTTCTCGAGGGCGACGCTGGTGACCCTGCCGTTGCCCGCGGCCTGCAGGTAAAAGGCCCGCTGACCAGGCTGGCCGACGGTGCCCGCGACGAACCGGTCGGGCGGGTCGTACGTATACACCGGCATCTGCCTATCCTCCCGCGCCGCCGCCCACAGGCGCATCACCTGGCCGCAGGGCCGATGTCCCTGCCGTGGTCTTCTCTTTCCTGATGAGTGCCGTCACGCTCCCGCCTGTGTCATTCATCCGCTCTACGAAAGGGCGGAGCGGCGTGTAGCGGATGACGCTCAGTGAGCACGGGTCGATCTGGATCCGCTGGTACAGATCGAGGTGCAGGCCAAGGCTATCGGCCAGGATGGCCTTGATCACGTCGGCATGCGAGCAGATCAGGTAAACAGCCTCGGGACCGAGCCTGGCGTTCCAGTCCCTGACGGCGGTCACGGCCCGGCGCTGGATGTCGGGCAGCGTCTCACCGCCAGGGCCGGGGAAGGTGACCGCGCTTGGGTGTGCCTGCACGACCCGCCATAGCGGCTCGCGCGACAGTTTGCGCAGCGACTGCCCGGTCCAGTCGCCGTAGCCGACCTCGATCAGGCGGTCATCGACCGTGACCTCGGGGTCGCCTGGCTGCCGTGCCGCGATCGCCGCAGCCGTCTGGGCACATCGCTCGAGCGGGCTTGAGATGATCCCGTCAAGCCGGACCTGGGCGAGCCGTTCCGCGACGGCAGCGGCCTGGGCTTGGCCTCTGTCATCGAGCGGGATGCCGGGTGTCCGGCCGGCCAGCGCCGTGCCGGTCGCCGCTGTCAGGCCATGCCGCACCACGAGCACCAGGGTCACGCACCGACTCTACGGCGTGCCGCCGCCAGGGTGTGCCGAGCGGCTAGTCAGCGCCGGGAGGGCGGTCGGTGATGACGAAGCTGACCGAGCCGAAGCTGACGTGGTCGCCTGGCTTGACCGGAACCCCGGTCGTCACCCGCCAGCCGTTCAGCCTGGTCCCGTTCGTTGAGCCGAGATCGGAGAGCAGCCACTGGTCGTCCTCGCGGTACAGCCTCGCATGCCATCGCGAGACGCTCAGGTCGGCGAGCGTGAAGTCACAGGCCATCGCGCGGCCGACGGTGAACCGGCGATCATGCTGCGGCGGCAGCGCCAGCGGCAGCGGCGGCAGGATGGCCTGCGGATAAGGGATATGAGCGCGCCGTGCTCTCAGCCGCCGGGTGTTACGCGCCGGCCTGCCAGTCACGGCCATCTTCAGCCAGCTCAGCCGTTCCCGCAGGCCGCCGCTGCCGGGCCGCTTGGCTTCGGTCGGCAGGTCGGTGAAGAGCTCAGACAGATCCGACCTGTCCTTCGCGTTCAGCGCCGCGTCGATCCGGACCAGGAAGGTCTCCTGGCTCAGCCTGCCCTCAGCGAACCTGTCCCTGAGTTCGCCGATCGCGCGGTCGCGTTCGGCATCCGAGGCGCGCACCCCGTCATTGTCGTCCGCGAGCCGGTCACTGGACGGCCGCATACCAGAAAGTATCGGGTTACCCGCGTCGGCACACAAGTTCCCCGGTTTGTGCCGACGCGCGGATCGCGGCGCTGGCTAGCTGCTATCCGGCCGCCGGGGCGTCAGTCGTGGTCAGGGAGCGCGCGATCGGCTGGGCCAGCGTCGCGTCCTGGAGCGGGAAATGGCACGCGGCGACGTGGCCCGGCCCGAACGACCGCAGCTCGGGTTCCTCCACCGAGCAGATCTCCTGGGCGAGCGGGCACCTGGTGCGGAACCGGCAGCCGGACGGCGGATTGATCGGGCTCGGCAACTCCCCGGAGATGCCCGCGCCGCGCCGGGCGCGTGCCACCTCGGGCTCGGGCACCGGGATGGTCGCGATCAGCCCAGCGGTATACGGATGCGCCGCGTGCTGATAGATATCGTCACCAGAGCCAAGCTCGACGAGCTTGCCCAGGTACATCACGCCGATCCTGGAAGCCATGTATTTGACGACGGCCATGTCGTGCGAGATGACGACGAAGGTCAGATCGTGGTCGGCCTGCAGCCGCTTCATCAGGTTCAGCACCTGGGCCCTGATCGACACGTCCAGCGCGCTCACCGGCTCGTCGGCAACGATCACCTGCGGATTCAGGGTCAGCGCCCTGGCCAGCCCGATCCGCTGGCGCTGGCCGCCAGAGAACTCATGCGGGTAGCGCTCGACGGCGTTACGCGGCAGCCCCACCTCGTCGAGCAGATCGTAGACCCGCTTCTGCTGGTCGTCACGGGATCCGATCTTCTGGATGACCAGCGGCTCCCTGATGATCGCGCCGACCCGCATTCTCGGGTCAAGCGAGGAGTACGGGTCCTGGAACATCAGCTGCAAGTTCTTGCGGTTCCTGCGCAGCTCTCCGCCGCTGAGAGCGGAGATGTCACGCCCGGCCAACAGGACGCTGCCCGAATTCGGCCGTTCGAGCGCGACGATCATCTTGCCGATCGTGGTCTTCCCGCAGCCAGACTCGCCGACCAAACCGAATGTCTCGCCCGCGTTCACGGTGAACGACACATCGGAAACGGCGTGCACGGCGCCCGCCCTGCGCTGCAAGATAGCGCCGGCCCTCACCGGGTATTCCTTGACCACGTTGCGGACCTCGAGCAGCACAGAGCCCGGCAGCACCTGGTCGGGCCCGGTAGCGGCCTCGGGCGCCGGGCGCTGCTTGGACACGGTCACGGCCGTCTTGGTGCCGTTGCCGTCCGTGGCGCCGATCGGCCCGTCCACCGGATGCCAGCACGCGAATAGGTGCTCGCCGGTCTCCCCGGTCAGCGGCGGCTCGTCGGACCGGCACTTGTCGGTTGCCCGGCTGCACCTGGCGGCGAACCGGCATCCGGCCGGCGGCCTGGCCAGGTCGGGCGGCAGGCCGGGGATGTTGAGCAGCCGCTGGGAGGCGTCCTGGCTCAGCCGCGGTATCGAGGCCAGCAGCGCCTGGGTGTACGGGTGATGCATCCTCTTGAATAGGTTGCCGGTTTCCGCCGTCTCGACGATGCGCCCCGCGTACATGACGTTGACCCGGTCCGCGTGGCCCGCGATCACGCCCATGTCATGCGTGATCAGCAGCATCGCCATGCCGAGCCGTGACTTCAGGTCGTCGAGCAGCTTGAGTATCTGCGCCTGGATCGTCACGTCGAGCGCCGTGGTTGGCTCGTCGGCGATCAGCAGTTTGGGCTCGCACGTGAGGGCCATCGCGATCATGACACGCTGCCTGAGACCGCCGGACAGCTGGTGCGGGTAGTCAGTGAGCCGCTCCTTCGGCTTCGGCAGCCCGACCAGGCCGAGCACCTCAGCCGCCCGCTCGAGTGCCTCGGCCTTGCTGCCTCCGCGATGCAGCCTGAAGGGTTCGGCCACCTGGTAGCCGACCGTCTTGGTCGGGTCGAGCGAGGTCAGCGGATCCTGGAAGATCATCGCGATCTCGTTGCCCCGGATCTTGCGCAATTCAGCATCGGGCAGCCCGACCAGTTCCCGGTCGCCAAGCTTGACCGACCCGCCGACAACGTGTCCGCCTGGCGGCAGCAGACCCATGATCGACAGTCCCGTCATCGACTTCCCGCAGCCTGACTCGCCGACCAGGCCGAGCGTCTCGCCCGGCTCGATGCGCAGGCTGACATTGCCGACCGCCTGCACAACCGACCTGGTCAGCTGGATGTGGGTAGACAGGTCGTCGATCTCGATGACGGGGGGCATCCGGGGTCCCTCTCAGCTCACTGTGGGCGGGTGGGCCAGCGCTGTCGGTCAGCGCCGACGGAGCCGCACGTCGAGCGAGTCGCGCAGTGCGTCACCGATCAGGTTGCAGGCCATCACCACCAGGACGATAGACGCGCCCACCGGGTAGACCAGCCACCAGTAGCCGTCCTGCATGTACGAAACGCCCTTGGAGAGCATGTCGCCCCAGTCCTGAGTGGGATAATTCAGCCCGAAGCCGAGAAAGCCGAGCGCGGCTACCGCGAGGATGGCGTCGGCGACATTGAACGTGACGTTCACGATGATGACGCCCAGCGCGTTGGGGATCAGATGCCGGTTGATCAGCCGCCAGCGGCCCGATCCGGCGCTCCGCGCGGCCGAGACGAAGTCTCTCGTTCGCAGCGTCAGGACCTCGCCCCTGACCAGCCTGGCCGGGACCAGCCAGGTGAAGGCGCCAATGATGAGACTTAGCCCGAGCACGGAGGCGCCGTAGCGGACGGCAACGATCAGCACGATGAACAGGAACGGGATCGACAGGAATACGTCGACCACGCGCATCATCGCCGAGTCCACAATGCCGCCGACCAGCCCGGCAATCGCGCCCCAGAGCATGCCGATCACGATGCCGATGAACGCGGCGAAGAACCCAACCTCAAGCGCCGCCTGGCCGCCCTTCATGAGCAGGCCCAGTTCGTCGAAGCCCTGGTCGGTCGTGCCAAGCGGGAAGCCGCTGCCGGGCGGCAGGTTGGTGTGGATGACATCGGAACTGACGGTATTGCCGTGATAGAACAGCGGGCCTGCGAAGCAGAACAGTAGGTAGAAGAGGAGTATCGCGATCCCAGCAACGGCGAGCTTATTCTTCGCGAACTCGCGGAGCCCGAGTTGCCATCCGCTCTGAACCGCGCCGATCTCTCCGCCTTCTGGGGCGCGGGTGATGTCGAGCGGGCTGAGGGAGGGCGCGATGTTGGCCACTGCTGTCTCCAGGTCGTGGTGCTAGCTGTCAGGAAAGCCTGATCCGCGGATCGGCGATGGTCAGGGCGATGTCAGCGACGAAGTTGCCGACGACCGTCAGGATCGCGCCGGCCAGCGTGTAGGCCAGCAGCACGTAGTAGTCAACATTTCCCAGGCTGTTGTAGAACAGCAGCCCAAGGCCCTGGTAGTTGAACACATACTCGGTGATCAGGTTGCCTGCCAGCAGGAACGGAATGGACAGGCCGATCAGCGTGACCAGCGGTAGGCAGGCGTTCCGTAGTAGGTGCCGGAGGAGCACGAGTCGTTCGGGCAGGCCCTTCGCCCTGGCAGCCTTGATGTAGTCCTGGGCCAGCGTGTCGATGGACGTGGACCGCATGTACCGAGAGAAGCCCGCGACCGACAGCAGGGTCAGAGTCGCGATCGGGAGCGTCATCGAATGCCAGTCGCCTATGACGCGCCACAGCGACAGTGACTGGCTCGCCTCGAAGCTGAAGATCGGGAAGCTGAGCGCGAAGACCTGGATGAGTATCAGCGCCAGGAAGAAGACCGGCATCGCGTAAGTAGTGAATGCCAGCGAGGTGACGACAGTGTCGCCCACGGTGTTGCGCTTGACGGCCTGGTAGATGCCGAGCGGGATCGCAATCACCACCGCTAGCACAAGGGAGATACCCGATAGATAGGCGCTGCGCGCCCAGCGCTGGCCGAAGAGCGCGGCCACGCTCTGGTTCACCTTGAAGGAGTAGCCGAGGTTACCGTGGATCAGGCGGTTCATGTAAGTCAGGTACTGCACAACCCAGGGCTTGTCGAAACCGTGCTGCAGATTCCAGGAATTGACCGCTGCCGGCGTGGCCCTTGGGCCGAGGATGTCCTGGGCAGGTGTGGGGTAGATAAGGTGCAGCAGGAAGAAGATGACGACTGACACGCCCAGCACCACGATGATCGAGGTGGCGAGCCTGCGGATGAGGTAGGCGGTCACGCATCGCCCCTTCTCTCGCCTTTCGGCGCGGACATTCCCATGCGCGGACATACTGCGCGGGCACTCCCTGTTCTCCTGCTACCACAGGAGAACAGGGAGTGTCCAGCATTCCGGGTCACCGCCCGAAAGCAGGCATTACTTCTTGAAGTACCAGGACTCCGGCTGGAGTTGGTACTGGGTCAGCGACTCAAACGAGAAGGGCGGACCGGAAATGGTCTTCTTCCACACCTCGATATTGTCGACCAGTGGCTGGAACAGGCTGGGCACCTGCTTGGTGAGGTAGTCAGCCTCTGCCTTCACCGCGTTCGGGTCGCTGCCGCCGGTCGAGGCCGCGATTAGCTTGTCGGCCTGAGGATCGCAGTAGCTGCCGATGTTGTAGACACCGTTGCAGTTGAAGATCCCGTTCGTGGTCGGGTAGGTGGAGATGCTGAACCCGCCGAAGTCCTCCATCGCCCACTTGTCGACGTTCTGCGGCGCAGCCACGTTGTAGTACGTGGCGATCATGTGGTTGAAGTTGTCGGACTTCAGCGAGATGTTGAAGCCGGCCTTCTTGGCCTGGGAGACCAGGTCAGTGATCTGCTGGCCGATGATCGCGGGCGAGGTGTTGTAGATCATGTTGAACGCCAGCTTGGTGTTCGCCGGGATGCCGGCGCCGCACTGGCCCGTCCCCGAGCCCGGCTTCACGCACACGTCGGTGCCGTTCGGGTGGATGGCCCAGCCGTGGGACTTGAGCAGGTTGATGGCTGCCTGAACGCTGAACGCGTACGGGTCCTTCGTAGCGCTGGCCGGAGTCCACGGGTTCGGCGGGATCGCCGGGATCGGACCATAGGCCTGACTGCCCGCGCCAAAGAAGAAGGCCTTGATGTAACCGGCCTCGTTCTCCAGGTGCGCGAACGCCTGCCTGATGTAGAGCTGCTTGACGATGTTGTTGAAGTCGCCGGTCTTGTCCTTGAAGTTGAAGGCCACGTACTGGAAGCCATAGCCCGGGTAGCCGAAGACGTTGTACTGCGACTTGATGGAGTTGACCTGGGGCAGGTCAGTGAACGGGACGTAGCCCTGGTCGATGCTGCCGGACTTGACCGCGTTCCACTCGGCGGTGTCTGAGGTGAACGGCACGGCGGAGATCTTGGACTGCTTCGAGGCATGCGGGCCGCTGTACTTCAGGTTCGGCGACAAAGTGAACGCACCGGTGGTGTTGTTGAACGAGGTCAGCTGGTACGGGCCGTCCACAACCTTCCACAGCGGGTTGGTCGCGTACGTGGTGACGGACTTGGACTGGGCGGCCAGGAACTTGTAGATCTTGGTGGCGTTCGCTGGGACGTTCGGGTCAAGGACCGGGCCGCTGGCCGACGCCTTGGCCCAGGCGTGCACCGGCAGCGGCGAGATGCCGGCCAGGCTGTCCTCCCAGAACCAGGTCGGGTTGACCGACTTGTTGAGGTTGATCACCAGCGTGTGGCTGTCCGGCGTGGACATGCTGACCACCTGGTCGGGGATGCCGACGCCCTTGGTGTACTGCGAGTAGTCGGCGGCGCTGATCTTGACCGCGGCCCTGGTCAGGTCGATGAAGAACTCGGCGTCCTTCGAGGTGACCGGCTGGCCGTCGGACCACTTCCAGTTCTTGTACTTGACCGTGACGGTCTTGTCGCCGTTACTCCACACCGGGTCGGCGGCCAGGCTCAAGGCCTTGTTCTCGATCTGCTTCGACCCGCTGGGGAAGAAGTTCGTCGGCCGCCACATCTGGTACTGGAACGAATAGGCGGTGTACACCGAGCCGTTGGCGCCGGGGGTCACGGGGAAGATCCAGGTCGGAGTGGCGCCCGGCTGCTGGGCAACGGTGATTGTGCCGGCGTGCGGCGTTCCGGTCTGGGCCGGCACCGAGCCGAATGCCCCCTTGATAGTCGGTGCGACGTTGTTGTTTGAACTCTTGCTGCAGGCGGCAAGAGCGGTTACTCCGACGACGGCGCAGGCCGCCATCTTCAGAACCGGATGGGCGACTTTCATCAGATCCCCTTGCTCTCAGGGCGGTCACGGTAGACGGGGCCGACCGGACGACGGCCGCCATGATCGGGGTCAGCGTCGCAGACAGGCCCTGCCACCTTCCTGTGGTCCGCCGGGCTGGCCCGCAGCGCAAGATCCAGGCCGGCAGCTTTGCCGAAGCGTAAACTGCCGGATGTAGCGAACCCAGGCCAACATCGTCACAAATTGCTATCGATACAGGACTCTTGAATGGCGAATGGGCCCCAGTCGCGCATTTCGGTTACGCACAGTGGTCGCCGCGTTCTTTCCGGCTGGCCGCTAGGCGCGAGCAGCTTTAGCCGCCCATCGCGTGCACGCCGCCGTCGACATGCACGATCTCCCCCGTCGTGGCCGGGAACCAGTCGGACAGCAGGGCGACACACGCCCGCGCGGCCGGCTCGTGATTGCTCAGGTCCCAGCCCAGCGGGGCGCGGCCGCTCCACATCGACTCGAACTGCTCGACTCCGGGAATCGAGCTCATGGCCATCGTGCGCAGCGGCCCGGCGGCGACCAGGTTGACCCTGATCTGGTACTGGCCGAGGTAGCGGGCGAGGTAGCGGGCGCATGACTCGAGGCCCGCCTTGGCAACACCCATCCAGTCGTAGGCCGGCCAGGCCAGGCTGGCGTCGAAGTCCAGCCCGACCAGCGACCCGCCGTTGTCCTTCATCAGCGGCAGCGTCGCCATCGCGAGTGCCTTCAGCGAGTACGTAGACACATGAAAGGCCGCCGCGACATCCGGCCACGGCGTGTCGAGAAAGCGTCCGCCGAGCGCGGTGGCCGGGGCGTTAGCGATCCCGTGCAGCACCCCGTCCAGCGAGCCAACATGCTCGCGTACCCGGTCGGCCAGGGAGTCGAGGTGCTCGGGGTTCGTCACGTCAAGCTCGAGCACCGGCGGCGGGTGAGGCAGCCGCTTGGCGATCCGCTCGACCAGCGTCAGCCGGCCGAATCCGGTGAGCACGACAGTGGCGCCCTCCTGCTGCGCGACCCTGGCCACATGGAAAGCGATCGAGGAGTCCGTCAGCACTCCGGTGATGAGAATCCGCTTGCCGTCGAGTAGTCCCATCGCTGGCCCTTTCCTTCCTTTGCTCAGTGGCCCATGCCGAGGCCACCGTCCACCGGGATGACAGCGCCGGTGATGTAGGCGGCGTCCGGCCCGGCGATGAATTGCACGACGCCGGCCACCTCGTCGGCCGATGCCGTCCGGCCAAGCGGCACGCTGGTGACGATCGCCTTCTTGCGCTCCTCGGTCAGCTCGTTCGTCATGTCGGTGTCGGCGAAGCCGGGCGCGACGACGTTGACGGTGATGTTGCGGCTGCCGAGCTCCCTGGCGAGTGAACGCGCCAGCCCGATCAGGCCTGCCTTGGATGCCGCGTAATTGGCCTGGCCGCCCGATCCAAGCAGGCCGACCACGGACGAGATGAAGATCATGCGGCCCCTGCGCAGGCGCATCATTGGCCGGACCGCGCGCCTGGCCACCCGGTAGGCGCCGGTCAGGTTGGTATCGACCACGGAGGTGAAAGCGTCCTCGCTCATCAGAGCCAGCAACTGGTCGTTGGTGATGCCCGCATTGGCCACCACCACCTCGACCGGCCCGTGCGCGGCCTCCGCGGCCTTGAATGCCTCGTCGACCGACGCCTCGTCCCTGACGTCGCACCTGGCCACGGTCAGCCCGGCAATGTCCTCACCGGAACGGGACGTGACCGTGACCGCGTCCCCAGCGGCCGCGAACCGTCGCGCGATCGCCAGCCCGATCCCCCGGTTGCCTCCGGTAACCAGGACGGACCGGCTCATGGACTACCTCCGGGGGAAGGGCGCGGTTAGTCAGTATCGCAGACCGGCCTGGTCAGGAGTCTTCAAGCCTGAAGCCGACCTTCATCCCGACCTGGTAGTGGGCGACTTCACCGTCCTCCATCTGGCCGCGGATCTGCGTGATCTCGAACCAGTCCAGGTGCCGCAGGGTCTGGCCCGCCCGCTGTAGCCCGTTGCGCACGGCGGCGTCGATGCCGTCCGGTGAGGTGCCGACTATCTCGGTCACCCGGTACGTTCGGTTTGTCATATTGTTCCTCCAGGTAACTGATGCAGGTCCTGCTACTACTCGCGCCCGCTGGACAACTGTCCCACGCATGCCGGCTGGCTGGCGCCGGTCCTGATTAGCTTCCCGGCGCGCCGGCGCCTAACGTGGAAGCGTGCGCAGCCATCGCAGCGCCCGGCGTGACCAGGCTTATCTGGTCACCGAGGCCCACCTGTCCCGCTCGGCCGAGATCGGCCAGCGTGAGCGGCGCTACCTGGTGATGATGGGTGTGCGAGTGGTGTGCTTCGTCATAACCGTCGTCATGTTCCTGAACCACGCGGGCTGGCTGACGGTGATCCCGGCCGCCGGGGCGATCGCAATCCCCTACTTCGCGGTCGTCATCGCCAACAGCCGCGGGCCAGCAGGCGCGACTGGTTTCCGGCCGTACCGGCCGAACGTTCCCGACCGCTACGTGCCGCCTGGTGAAGAGCGCAACCGCCCCGAGCGTGACGGCGGCGATCGATAGCCCCGTGCGGTTTGTCGGGCCCCCCGTGCGGTGGTTATCAGCAATGCCAGGCGCAAATCGGCCGCTCCAGGCTGGTACCAGTAGCCTTCATCGGCAGATTCGCTTCTAATCCGGTCTTGACGCACATGGGGGCGGTTCGGTGTAACATGCTTACCGGTGCTCTGGTCCCCCGCTGGGGCACCGTTGCCGGCGTTCCGGGCC
>DASWGE010000060.1:0-7090 GCA_036393895.1 Streptosporangiaceae bacterium
GACCTGATCCTGCTCGACCTGATGCTTCCTGGCATGGACGGAATCGATGTCTGCCGTCAGATCAGGGCGGAGTCTGGCGTGCCGATCGTGATGCTCACCGCCAAGAGCGACACGGTCGACGTGGTGCTCGGGCTTGAGTCGGGCGCCGACGACTACATCGTCAAGCCGTTTCAGGCGAAGGTCCTGATCGCACGCGTCCGCGCCAGGCTGCGGCGGACCGACGACCCCGCCCCGGAGATGTTGTCGATCGGCGACGTGTCCATTGATGTAGCTGGTCACTCGGTGCGGCGCGACAGCGAAGTGATCAGCCTGACGCCGCTGGAATTCGATTTGCTGGTGGCCCTGGCCCGCAAGCCGCGCCAGGTATTCACCAGGGAGGTTCTGCTCGAACAAGTCTGGGGCTACCGGCACGCCGCCGACACCAGGCTGGTCAACGTGCACGTGCAGCGGCTCCGGGCGAAGATCGAGCGGGACCCTGAGCGTCCCGAGATAGTTGTGACGGTCCGCGGCGTCGGCTATAAAGCAGGACCGGGCTGAGCGCCGCAGGCCAGTCCAAGTCGCGGCTGGCCTGGCTGGCCGATGGCGATCGACCAGGCCGGTGGTCGAGGCTGCGCGGAAGGCGGCCGGCCGTCAGCCAAGCTCGGGCGCGGCCGCTTGTCGCTGACGGCACGGAGCGCCAGACCGCAGTTGGCGTGCCCGGCGGGCCGGGGCCGACCGCGCCGGTCGCTACCGGCCCGGTCTTCGCTGGACTGGCCGCGCCGATCACTACTGACCTGGTCCCAGCTGGAGCGGCATCCGACGCATCCGTTTCCACAGCGCCGTGGTTCGCCGCCTTCGCTCCGGGTGTCCGCAGGCGCGGCGGGCCCATCCGGCGACGTCGCGTGGCTGCCCGGATGCCTCCGCTGCCGACCGCCGCGAGGATCCGCGCGGGCACGATGGGCCTGCTGAAGGGGCTGCATCAGCGGTGGCGAAGTTCGCTGCAGTTGCGGGTGGTGTCCACCACGCTCGTGGTATCTGTTGTGGTCGTCTCGATCCTCGGGTTCTTCTTGATGCAGCAAGTCGCCGCCAACCTGCTGCACAACGCCGAGGTGTCGGCGTTCACTCAGGCATCGGACGGGCTGGTGTTCGCCCAGGCAACGCCAGGCGTTCTCCGGTCGCCCGGGCCGGGCTCACGGCAACTGGCCTACAACATCGTCAGTGGCCTGCATTCCAGTGGGCAGAATCCAGAAGGCGACTACGGCGTCGCGGTCACCGTGCTCCCCAACCTGAACCCGCCGGCGTTCTGGCAGGCCGCGGAGCTGAAGCTGGATACTAATAGCCTGCCGGCCTCGGCCAAGCGGGCCGCTCTTGAGCGGGCGAAGCCGAGCTTGACTTTCGCGAGCCTGCCTTATCCCGGGCCGAATGGCCCAAAGACGTCCGGGCTGCTGTACGCGGCACCATTCCCAAGCGCTTATGAGCTGTACTACTTCTTCCCGCTGACCCAGCTGCAGAACGAGCTCTTTCTCATCGAGCGGACGCTGGCCCTGGTCGGACTCGCTCTTGTCTTCCTGCTGGCCGGGATCGCCTGGCTGGTTACCCGGTGGGTGGTGCTACCGGTGGCCAGGGCGGCGCAGGGGGCGCAGCTGCTGTCGACAGGAAAGCTGGACGAGCGCCTGGAGGTCCGCGGTGACGACGAGGTAGCCGCGCTCGCCACCTCATTCAACGACATGGCGGCGAGCCTGCAGCAGAAGATGCGCGAGCTCGAGGAACTGTCCCATGTGCAGCGCCAGTTCGTCTCCGATGTCTCGCACGAGCTTCGTACCCCGCTCACCACGGTCAGAATGGCCGCGGATCTGCTGTACGAAGCACGGGATCAGCTGGAGACCTCAGCCGCCAGGTCGGCCGAGCTGCTTCAGAGCCAGCTCGGCAGGTTCGAGTCGCTGCTCGCTGACCTGCTGGAGATCAGCCGGCATGACGCGAACGTGGCGACGATGGAAGCCGAGCTGACCGATGTCTGCGACGTGGTGCGCCAGTCGGCCGACGTGGCTCAGCAGCTGGCCGAGCGGCGCGGCTCGCGGATCGAGTTCAGGCTGCCCGCCGAGCCGTGCCTCGCCGAGATGGACCCGCGGCGGGTGGAGCGGATCCTGCGGAACCTGCTCTGCAACGCCGTCGAGCACGGTGAGGGTCGCGACGTCATTGTCACGTCGGCCGCGGACCGCGACGCCGTGGCCATCGCGGTCCGCGACTTCGGCGTCGGGCTCGCGCCAGGCGAGGAGCACCTCGTCTTCGACCGGTTCTGGCGCGCCGATCCGGCCCGGGCCAGGAACACCGGCGGAACCGGGCTGGGCCTCGCGATCGCCCTGGAGGACGCCAGGCTGCACGGCGGCTGGCTCGAGGCCTGGGGCGAGCCAGGCCGCGGCTCGGTCTTCAGGCTCACGCTGCCCAGGCAGGCCGGAGCCGAGCTGCTCGGCTCCCCGCTGCCGCTCACGCCCGACGGGGCCGACCTCGGGTCGCTGAGCGCGCATCACCCCGTCGAGCCGCCTGTCCCAGCCGACGGCATCGGCTACCAGGTGCGGGCACAGGCGCAGGAACACGCATGACGAATCGTCGTTGGGTTGCCGCACTAGGTACGCTGATCCTCGGCGCGGCAGCTACCGCCTGCGCCACGTTGCCCAGAAGCGGCAGCGTGCCGCTGAAGACGCTGCAAGGTTCGGGCAGCGATGCCCAGCATGGCGTGGAAATCGTGCCAGTGGCGCCTGGTCCTGGCTGGAGCCCGGCCGACATTGTCAACGGCTTCCTGGCCGCGAGCGCCAGCTTTGACGGGCACAAACACGCCATCGCGCACGAGTATCTGACCCCCAAGTTCAGGCGGACGTGGCGGCCAGGCTCGGCGGCCACGATCATCGACGCGCCGAAGGTCGTCAAGGCGAGAACCCTTAAGGGCGTCAACCCGCAGACCGGGGGGCCATCCACAGCTTTGGTCAACCTGACCGGACCGCATTTCGCTACGTTGCAGACGGCCGGACAAGACCAGGCAGGCATCTTGGTGGTGTCGCCAGGATCGACCAGGTACCAATTCTCCCTGCTCCAGAAACGTGGCGGCTGGCGCATTGATGCCATCTACTACAAGAGCAAGCCGGTGAACCCGAGCCTGCTGCTGCTGACCAGCACCGACTTTGCCCGGGACTATCTGCCACGAAACCTGTACTTCTACTCGCCGGACCCGGCTGGGAAATCACTCGTGCCCGACCCGGTCTACATGCCGCAGATCGGTCCGGTCGCGGAGGTGACTGGGCTGGTAAATGCGCTGATCCATCCGCCGCCCCCCGGGAGCTGGTTGTGGCACGCGGCGACCACGGCCTTCCCGCGCGGGACCAAGCTGATCGGAACGCAGGTTATCGGCGGGATCCAGGCCGTCGTCGACGTCGGCGGCGCCGCCGCGCGGGCCGACCCGGCCCAGAAGCAGCAAATGGCCGACCAGCTCGCCTTGTCGCTCACCTTCCCGCCGTACGCGACCCAGATCAAGTCGGTCGTGCTCCGCATCAACAATCACCGCCTGAACCCGCCGCCAGCGAAGTATGCGGCGCTGGTGGCGCGCGGAGCGACAAGCCCGCTGTACTACCAGGTCGCCGGCGCCGCCGAACCCGCGGTTGCCGCTCTGCGCCCGAACTCGCCCACGCCGGTCCCGCTGCCCATTCCGGCCGGGCTCGCGCACCAGCCGTTCACGACGGTGGCCGTATCCACGGGAACCGCGCCGACCATCGCCGGCTGCGCCGGGCGGAGCCTGTACCTGATCAAGCTGGCCGCCGGGGTCCTTGCGGGTAAGAAGCCCTCAGCTGCCGGCGGGCCTCCGGCGGTCAGGAAGTCATTGCCGATGCAGTGCACGGCACTGAGCTGGGACGATCGAGGGAACCTGTGGGTAGCGGCGGAGACGCAGACCCTCATGCTGCCGGCAGCGGGCTCCACCGCCCTGGCCAAGACAGCGCTCGTGCCCGTCTCCGCTCTCCCCTGGCTGCCACCCAACGCCGCGATCACGACTATGCGGGTCGCACCGGACGGTGTGCGGGTCGCCATGATCGTCGGTTCCGGCCCGGGGAAGAGGATCCTCGTCGCTGCGATCAGCAGGAACGGTTCCATTACCTACATAGGTCAGACCCAGCAGATGCTCCGGGTCGGCTCGGACATCGCGAATCCGTTCACCCTGACCTGGCTGGACCCCGACCATCTGCTCGTGCTGAGCAAGTCAAGCGCGGGCAGGACCCAGATGTTCCAGGTCCCACTCAACGGCGGGGACTCCACCGAGATCACTACGCCACGCAGAGTGACGTCGGTCGCCTCGAACTGGCCGAACTGGCCGAACGGGCAGCCGCACGTGGTCATCGGCATCGCGCCGACACCCTCCTCGCCAGGAAATATGGAGATATCGAAGTCGGGGATGCTGAATCCCGACTGGCAGCCTCTCGCCAAAGGCACCACACCAGTCTTTCCTGGCTGAAAAACCGTCGCCACGAAGCCCATCGTGCCGCTCCGCATGGTTACGAGCGGTTGAACAGGGGGCGACCCTGGTCCTGACATCGGGCCTGCTTGCGACTACCGTCAATATGTGGCACCCGTCCGGGTCCGTGGTTGCGCCGGGCAAGCTGCTCCGATCGCGGAGCGGCGGCTCCGGCAAGCCGATGCCAGCCGCAGGCGAAACGGCCCACGTAAGGCGACTTATCGTCGACTGATCACGGTGCGGTTTAGATGTAAGACCTGCCTCGTCCCGGGGACCGGATGTCCCCAGGCACGGGAGAAGGCCGGTAGTGGCAGAAGCTGGCCGCGAAATCTTCAGCAGGCGGATGTGGGGTCGAAGACCAGGTCGGCCGGACGGGTGCTGCTTCCACACTCCGGATGTAAGGGGGTTCGGGCATGGAAATCATCTTCAAGAGCCGGCAGACGGACGTGCCTACGCGCTTCAAGCAGTACGCGACGGCCAAGCTGAACAGGCTGGAGAAACTGGACCAGAAGGCCATCAGCGTGGACGTCGAACTCTCGGTCGAGCGCAACCCCCGCCAGTCCAGCCAGAAGGAGCGTGTGGAACTGACGATCTGGTCGGGCGGCCCGGCCATCAGGGCCGAGGCGGCCGCCGAGGATCGTATTGCGGCGCTCGATCTGGCCCTGGCCAAACTTGACTCGCGGCTCAGGCGCGCCCTCGATCGCAGGAAGAACCACCACGGGGCAGGAATCGGCGCTGTAACTGGAGCGCCAGGCGGGATAGCGGGAGGCGCCGGGCCGGGTGACCGGCCGGGCGGGCTGAACCCGGCGTCCGTGCCGGCCGGGCGTGACGCTCAGTATGACGCATCCGATCCGCAGGTCCGGGAGAAGCTGGCGGAGCCGCAGCCAGACGATGACGCCGTCGCTGACAGCGTCGTTCCCATCAAGATGGAAGGCGACGGGCCCCTGGTTGTCAGGCAGAAGTTCCATCACGCCAAGCCGATCTCGATTGATCAGGCTCTACTCGAGATGGAGCTCGTCGGACACGATTTTTACCTTTTTCACGATATCGAGGAGGATGCGCCGAGCGTCGTCTACCGGCGCCATGGCTATCAGTACGGTGTGATCAGGCTGATCGAGAACTCGGCCGCGCCTCGCGGACGGCCCGAATCGTCGGCAGGGCTGGGGGCCAGGACTCCGGGCAGGCGCCGGGCAGAGCCAAAGGGAGCCCGTGTCGGTCAGAATCGCGCGGAGGCCGAGGAGGCCGTGGCGGAGATAGCCCAGGCAGGCCCGTTCGCCAATCAACTCGGCAACGAAAGGGCCAGGCATCCCAGCCAATCGCCGACGCTCGGGTCCGGCTGGTAGCCGGCTCGCGCACCGCGACGATCGCGATCCGCGCGACGGCGGCATCTTGACGGGCCAGTGGCACGCTTGCATGCCCGGGCACGGTCGGACAGAGTTTGGTTTACATGCGATGTTCTCTGCCGCCGGACGGCGTGGCTTCGGCGCGCCACAGCGCGGGGAGTGGCTAGTGCGACGAGAGGTAGGTCATGGCAGCGAGCGCGGAGGGTGACGCGGCGTCGGGGGCCGGGCGCGGCGACGAGCCCATCCGCACGCTGATCGTCGACGATCATGCGCTGTTCCGGCGTGGTCTGGAAATCGTGCTGGTTACCGAGCCTGACATCGAGGTCGTCGGCGAGGCCGGCGACGGCGCAGAAGCCGTACAACGAGCGGGTGAGTCGCTGCCTGACGTTGTGCTGATGGACATCAAGATGCCGCGCAGCAGTGGCATCGAAGCCTGCCGGTCCATCAAGGACGTCGCGCCGAGCGCGCGGATCATCATCCTGACGATGAGCGATGAGGAGGAGGACCTCTTCGACGCCATCAAGGCTGGCGCGAGCGGATACCTGCTCAAGGACATACCGCTCGACCAGGTCGCCGAGGCCGTCCGGTCGGTGCACGGCGGGCAGTCCCTGATCAGCCCCTCGATGGCGGGAAAGCTGCTCACCGAGTTTGCCTCGATCGCGAGGCGTGAGACAGAGGAATCACCACGGGAGGTTCCCGCGCCCAAGCTCACCGACCGGGAGATCCAGGTACTCAAGCTCGTCGCGCGCGGGATGAACAACCGGGATATAGCTAAAGAATTGTTCATTTCGGATAATACGGTCAAGAACCATGTCAGGAACATCCTCGAGAAGCTGCAGATCCACTCGCGGATGGAGGCGGTCATGGTGGCGGTGCGGGAGAAGCTGATCGAGCTGGGCTGACCGCTTGAAAGCCTGTACGGGCTACGCTGCCTGGGCAACGGACTCGTCCGGCCGCCTGAACGGCTTGCCGGACGACTCCATTGTCCAGCAGCTACTGACTCGCGGCTCTCTCACCCAGCAACCCGTCGCTCGGCACCCGCATCACTGCGGACCCCATCACTGAGCACCCCCGATCCCTCAGCAGGCCGATCGTTCAGCACCCCGAGCCTCAGCGGCCCGAGCCTCAGCGGCCCGATGCCTCAGCGGCGCGATGCCTCAGCGGCCCGTCATCTGTGGCGTTGTCGGCGCTGCTTCCTTCTGCGGCGGCTAGGGCTGACTGGAGGCGCGATTCGAGCGCGGTGGGCTCGACGCGCTCGAGTTTGATGTTATCG
>DASWGE010000061.1:0-13079 GCA_036393895.1 Streptosporangiaceae bacterium
GGGTGCGCTTGACGATTTCCCGGCGAGCACTCTCAGGGAACTGCCGCTAGCGCTTCGCGCGAAGCTCGCTCCCGAGCTCGCGACGACCTCGCTGGCATACAGAGACGGCGATGGCGGAGCTCGCGCGCTCGCCAGGCGCCGCGCGGCTGTTGTGCGGATTGAGGGCGACCGGCGGATCGGGCGAGCCGCTGCACGATTGCTGAAAGCTGCGGGAGTAGGGCAGGTGCACTTCGTCCGGCCACCGGCCGACGGCGCGACGCCAGCCAGCGGTGGCGAGTTCCCCGACTCTGGCAGACCTCGCAGCGCCGCTATGACGAGCGGCGCAGCCAGGCCCATCGCTTCCCCGGGAGATCCTGGCTCCGATAGGCGTTCCGGCGCCGGGCGAGAGTCACGTTCGGGCCAGCCCTTACAGCCGGGGATAACACCGGTCATCAGGCCCGACCTGATAGTTCTTGCCGGACGCCAGCCCATCGAGCGGCTCGCGCACCTGGCTAGGGCACAGGTACCGCACCTGGCGGTCACGGCAGGTGAGGCGATCGGAGTCGTGGGCCCGCTCGTAGTGCCCGGGCACACCGCCTGCCTGTTGTGCCTAGATTACGTCCGCGCCGGCAACGATCCCGCCTGGCCGCTCATCTTGTCGCAGATCGTACGCAAGAGGCCTGAACCGCCCGCATGTGACGCCGTCCTGGCCACCGCGGTGGCTGCGCAAGCCGCCGCGCAGGCATTGACCGCCATCGAGCATGGTCCGCTGGCGAGCGCAGCCGCCAACGGGACATTGGAGCTCGTCCTTCCTGACTGGAGATGGCGGCGCCGGACCTGGCCGCCGCATCCGGCCTGCCCATGTGGCAGTCACACCGTCAGGTAACCGACAATAGAGATCATGAACGACCTCCCACGCCGCGCTCTCACCCGGACGGTGAAGCTCGCCGCCCTCCCGGCGGGGCTGGCGGGGCGTACCGTGCTCGGGATAGGCAAGCGGGTGGGCGGGCGTCCCGCCGAAATCGTTGCTCAGGAGATTCAGCAGCGGACGGCAGAGCAGATCTTCCGGGTGCTCGGAGAGCTCAAGGGCGGCGCGCTCAAGCTGGGACAGGCACTATCGATCTTCGAAGCCGCGCTTCCGCCAGAGCTGGCCGGGCCTTACCGGGCCACCCTGACCAGACTTCAGGAGGCTGCGCCGCCGCTTCCCGCCAGGACGGTGCACAAGGTGCTCGCAGCTGATCTTGGCGAGGACTGGCGGGACAAGTTCACCGAGTTCAGCGACCAGCCCGCAGCCGCGGCCTCGATCGGCCAGGTTCATAAGGCCGTCTGGCACGACGGGCGTGAGGTCGCGGTCAAGATCCAGTACCCGGGCGCCGGGAAGGCGCTGATCAGCGACTTCGCTCAGCTCGCTCGCGTCGCCAGGCTGTTCGGAGTCCTGATGCCTGGGCTGGACGTCAAGCCGTTGCTCGACGAACTGCGCACTCGTGTGGCCGAAGAACTCGACTACCGGCTTGAGGCGGCGTCGCAGGACGCCTTCGCCGTCGCATTCGCCGGCGACCCTGACATCTACGTGCCGCCGACAGTTATGGCTACCGATCACGTGCTGGTCAGCGAATGGATGGACGGCACCCCCCTCGCAAAGATCATTTCCGACGGCACGCAGGAGCAGCGGGACCGGGCAGGCTTGATGCTGGTCCGGCTGCTGTTCTCCAGCCCGGCCCGAGCCGGGCTGCTGCACGCGGATCCGCATCCTGGGAACTTCCGGCTCCTCGATGACGGCCGGCTCGGTGTGCTGGACTTCGGTGCGGTGGACCGGCTTCCTGACGGACTGCCGCCACTATTCGGCCGACTGCTGTGGCTAGTGCACACCGATGGCGACATCGGCGTCGCGGAAGCCGAGTTGCGCGAGCACGGCTTTTTGCGGCCGGATGTGCGGGTCGACCTGCATGCGTTGCGCGACTTCCTTGCCCCGCTGGCCGATCCGTCCAGGCACGAGTCATTCAAGTTCAGCAGGGAGTGGATGCGCGGCGAGGCGGCCAGAGTCACCGACTTGCGCGGCGCCAATGTTGCTCGTCAGCTCAACCTGCCGCCGTCTTACATCCTGATTCACCGGGTCTCTACGGCCGGCATCGGCGTGCTGTGCCAACTGGAAGCGAACGGCGAGTTCCGCTCCGAGGTGCTGCGCTGGATGCCTGGTTACGGCCCTGCTGACCTGGCCCACGAACTGCCGCTAGACGACCAAGACCCCGGCGCGCTCGGCCTGGCCAGAGAACCAGCCGGGTAGCGGATGACCAGGCTGGGTTGGCACTTCTCTCTACGTGCACCGCCCGCATGATCATCAAATGGTGATCAGCCAGGAATCGGCAGGAGTTCAAACCGGGCCTAGAAATCATGCGCGACTGCGTGGCGCTGCCGGGGCTCAAACCGGGCCGGGGACTCCGTCGACGCCGTCGGGTGGCCGCGGGCTTGCGCGCCCGCGGCCACCCGGTGCTGCCGAGTCGCTCAGGCAGCCACGTCGTTCTTACGCGGCCTGCCGCGCCCGCGCTTGCGGGGAACGATCTCGCCGCGGATGAACAGTTCTCCTCCCCACACGCCCCACGGCTCCCTGCGCTCGACCGCACCGGCCAGGCACGCGGGCCTGATCGGGCAGTCGCTGCACAGCGACTTGGCAAGCTCAACGTCGTCGGGTGACTCGGCGAAGAACAGGTCAGGGTCGCCAGCGCACGGCAACGCGCGCCTCCTGGCAGTTCCGGTCAGGCTGGCAGGGCTCGCCACGATGGCGACCGGCGCTGGCCTGGTGATCGCGGTCACCCGCACCAATTCCGCCTCGGCCGCCGCGACGTCGTCGATGACGGCGGCGGTTCCTGGCAGGTACATCGGTGTCATCCCCTCTCATCTGCTGGTCTGCATTGTCGTCGTCTGTTCTGACAAGCTGTGGCCTCGCATGACTAAGGCCGCGGACCCGATGCTCTGGGTCCGCGGCCTCTGGGGATCTAAGCCGGTCTGGTTAGACCGGATCCCTCGCCGGATGCGGACCCAATGCACCACCACCTGCGGCAGCGATACGGGTCGTGTGGGCGTACTTCTGGCTGGTGCGCTGCTGCCAAGCCGAGCTAGCCTGGCCAGCCGCAAGGGTGGCGTTGCCAAAGAGGACTGGTCCCGTGCTCGGCTTCGGACGCAAGCCGGCGAAGACCGCTTCGGCAGCCGCCGTACGGGCGACCGCCGTCTCCATGGCACGCTCGCGAGGAACGGCCGCGCAGCCGCCGGACAGCAAGGCGCCCATGCGGAACCGCGCGCGCGCTGGCATCGCGGCATTTGCCGGTGTGATAGGACTCAGCATTCCGGGCACCTCCTTCCGTGCAGCATCACGAGACCGCCTGACGTGAGAATGTAACTCAGACCCTAAACACGCAGGTGGGTGGCAGGCAACCTATTTTCCGTCGGCTTCATCAGAAGTTATCGAACGGCAACCGTCCGCTGCGTGCATCTAGCTCTCCGGGTCACGACGCTGTGCGGATGAGTCCCTCCTGCACCACTGATACCACGAGGTCGCCTTCCCTGGTGAACAGCTCGCCACGAGCCAGCCCGCGGGCGCCCGCCGCAACAGGCGACTCCTGCGTGTACAGCAGCCACCGGTCGGCTCGGAATGGGCGGTGGAACCACATCGCATGGTCCAGGCTGGACCCGACCGTCTTGCCGTCAGCCCAGGACAGCCCGTTCGCAAGCAGCACCGAATCGAGCAGGGTCATATCAGACGCGTAGGTCAGCATGCAGACATGCAGCAACGGGTCGTCGGGCAGCTCACCGTCGGCTCGCACCCACGCCATGCTGTGTGTCACCCGCAGCGAAGGGTCGCTGGCCGCCTCGAGCGAGAGCGGGCCCAGGTGCCGGATGTCGATCGGGTTGCTCCACGCGTAATCGGCGGCCGCGTCACCGAACAACTCCTCCATCCGCTCGGCAGCCGAGGGTACGGCCTCCGGCGGCGGAACCTCGGGCATCGGGCGCTGGTGCAGGACGCCCGTTTCTGGATGATGGAAGGACGCTGACAGCGTGAAGATCGTCTTGCCGTGCTGCACGGCCGAGACCCGGCGGGTGGTGAACGAGCGACCGTCCCTGACCCGGTCGACGAGGTAGATCAGCGGCACCGTCGGGTCGCCTGGCCTGATGAAGTAGGCGTGCAGCGAGTGGACGGGCCGGTCTTCCGGCACCGTGCGCCCAGCCGCGACCAGCGCCTGGCCGGCGACCTGTCCGCCGAAGACGCGCTGGCGGCGCTCGTTCTCCGGGCTACGGCCGCGGAAGATGTCGAGCTCGATCTGCTCAAGGTCAAGCAGTTCCACCACGGCGTCCAGGGCCTTGCTCATCGCCGCGCGCCTCCCTCACTCCGTCAATCCGCGACCTGCAGACGAGCCGCCCTGCGGCACTGTACCGGTCAAGCTTGGCAGCGCCGGCTCGCGGGAGCGCCGCGGGCTCCGTCGCTTGCCCGCGCCGTCCTGCCCGGCTGACCCGGACGGGGCGGACGGGCCGGGCTTGCCGAAAGGCCCGCGCAGGCCGTCAAGGAACCGGGACGGCTTCCTTGTCCGCTTGCCGCCCGGCGCTCTGGCCAGCGCCCAGGACAGGAACAACCGGTCCCTGGCCCTGGTAATCCCGACGTAGAGCAGCCGCCGCTCCTCCTCGATCGCCTCGGCCGTCTGCGCATAAACGATCGGCACGGCACCGTCGGTCAGGCACGGCAGGAACACAACGTCCCATTCCAGTCCCTTAGCCGCGTGCAGCGAGGCCAGCGTGGCTCCGCCGGTGTCCGGCTCGTGCCCGATCGCGCTCCGCATCTCCAGCTCGGTGGCCAGGTCCCCGAGCGTGGCATCCGGGGCCGAGGCGAAGAAGTCCGCGGCGAGCTGCGCCAGTGCCTCAAGTGACTCCCAGCGCTCCCTGGCCCGGCCGCGTCCGGCCGGAGGATCCTTGGTCAGCCCGAGACCGGTAAGCACCGGCCGGATCGCGGCGGCCGGGTCCTCATCCGGGGCGGCCGATCTGGTGGCCACCCGCAGCAGCTTCACCGCCTGCCTGACCTCCGCGCGGTTGAAGAACCGCTCGGTGCCGCGCAGCTGGAACGGCACGCCAGCCGCCGCCAGCGCCTGCTCATACCCGCTAGTCATCGCGTTGGTCCTGACAAGGACGGCGATCTGGCCGGCCGGCGTTCCCGCCCGGATCAGATCAGCGGCTTGGCGAGCGACATCAGCCGCCTCGTCCTGTTCATCCTCATACTCCGTCAGCGTCGGCGCGGCCCCGGCCGGGCGCTGCGCGACCAGCGCCTGCCCTGGCGTCGCGAATACCCGGTTGGCAAGCGCCACGACCTGCGGCGATGACCGGTAGTTGCGAACTAGGCGGATGACCACCGCGCCCGGGTACTGCAGCGGGAACCTGCTCAGGTACTCTGGCGTCGCGCCGGTGAAGGAATAGATCGTCTGCCGGGGGTCACCAACCACGCAGACGTCGTCGCGATTGCCGGCCCATTGGTCGAGCAGCAGCTTCTGCAGCGGGTTCACGTCCTGGTACTCGTCGACGACAAAGTACCTGTACCTGTCCCTGACCGCGGCGGCCGCGCTGGGATGCGCGGCCAGGATCGCGGCGGTCAGCTCGAGCACAGACTCGAAGTCCACCAGGTTCCGCTCTCTGCGCAGCTCCTCGTAACCGGCGTAGAGCCGGGCGAGGCTGGCCGCAGGCAGCGACCCGACGCGGTCGGCCTTCTCGGCGGCTTGGGGGTAATCCTCCGGCCGCACCTGCGTCACCTTGGCCCATTCGATCTCGGACGCTGCATCGCGGAGTTCGGCGAGCCCGAGCCGCAGCCGAAACCGGCGCGCAGCCTCGGCTAGCAGGCCGACCTTGGAGTCGACCACCGCGGGCGCTGGGCCGCCCACGGTCGTGGGCCAGAAATGCGTGAGCTGGCGCAGTGCGGCCGAATGGAAGGTCCTGGCCTGCACCTGCTCAAGGCCCGCAGCGGGGACCGCAGCCGTGCCAAGCTGCCTGAGCCTGCCCCTTAGCTCGCCGGCGGCCCTGGTCGTGAACGTCACGGCGAGGACGCGGTCCGGGCGGACCACGCCGGCAGCGACCGCATAGCCGATCCGGTGCGCGACCGCCCTCGTCTTGCCGGTGCCCGCGCCGGCTAGGACACAGACCGGCCCCCTGGTGGCCAGCGCAACCTCCTGCTGCTCGGGGTCGAGCGCCGCGAGCACCGCATCCGGTCCCTGCCCTGCGTCCACCGCGCGACCTCCTTCCCGCGCGCCATCCTGCCGCATGGTGCCGACATGGTTGCGGTCGTTGGCGACAACTCCGGCGTATGCCTGGCCGAGGGTGTGGCGCGGGCTGTGCGGAGACTGTGCGGAGGCTGTGCTGAGGCTGTCCTGAGGCTGTGCGGAGGCTGTGCGGAGGCTGTGCGGAAAAATCCGCTCATCTCAGCCCGGTGCCGCAGGAAGGTCTGTGCAGGTGCGAACGTTAGTAGTCTTCAAGTGTTTCAATGGCGGCAAGGAGGAGCAGGGGCATGACCCAGCCACTGACGATGTACACCACGCCATGGTGCGGGTACTGCCGGAGGCTAAAGAGTCAGCTTGCCCGCGAGGGCGTCGAGATCACCGAGGTCGACATCGAGCGCGAACCAGATGCCGCCGAGTACGTGATGGCGGTGAACGGCGGATACCAGACTGTCCCCACTGTGCTGTTTCCTGACGGCAGCACCCTCACCAATCCTTCCGTGGCTGCGGTCAAGCAGCGGCTGGAAGAACTGGCTGCACCGCTATGTCCGAATTGATTGGCAAAACGAAGAGCCAGCAGGCCAGTGCCGCCGCGCAGGCCACTCCGGACCCGAGCGAGACAACCGTCACGCCGGACCCGCGCCCTGACGACGCCGTCGTCCGCAGGACCAAGGACGGCTGGCGGGTCGGCAGCGCCGACCTGCCCGACCTCACCAGCGCGATGGTGCTCGCCGACCTGATCTCGGCGGAGCTGTCCGCGCCTCCGGAGGCGGCGGCTGGGCCAGCAGCCGTCGCGGGCGCCACCGCGAGCGCGGCCGAGAGCCCCGGGGAGAGCGCAGCGGCCAAGGACAAGGCGAGAACCAAGGTCAAGGCAAAGGTAAAGGCAAAGGACGCTGCTGGTACCGAGACGAGCAGGCTGCGGACGACGATCGGCCAGCTTGAGCACGCGCTCACCGCCAGGATCAGGGTCGAGCAAGCCATCGGCGTCCTGGCTGAACGGCACAGGATCCAGCCGCGCCAGGCATTTGAGCAGCTCAGGGAGGCTGCCCGCAGTCGCGGACGGCGGGTAATCGACATCGCCACCGATGTCGTCGCCAGCGCGACCAACCCGCTGCTGCAACTGCCAGACGAGCTGTCCAGGCCACGCGCGGGCGGCCGCCGAAGCCGCCAGACCACGGGTGTCCTGGGCAGTGAGTAGCCACTGATTGACGCAACGTAACGGCGGGTAGATCTGGCGTCGGGGGCCGCGCCGCGGTCCGGGACGAGGGCCTGAAGGTGGACGACGGGGGACTTCCTGGCCGCCTGCTGATCATCGGCGGAGCCGAGGATAGATGCTGCGGTAACGGCGTCCTCGAGCGTTTCGCCCGGATGTGCGGCGGTGGCAAGGCGCGGATCGTTCTGATCACGACTGCGGCCGGCCGGCCAAACCAGGCGCTCGCCGAGTATGAGCAGGTCTTCCGCAAGCTGGGCGTGCGCCATCTGCGGGAGCTTCCGATCAGCGGCCGGGCGGACGCGGACGGCCAGGACGCTGCGGCCGCGCTAAACGGCGCTACCGGCGTCTTCTTCAGCGGCGGCGACCAGTCCAGGCTGCAGACCCTTGTTGGCTCCAAGATCAACGAGCAGCTCAAGGCGCGCCTCGGCACCGGCCTCGTCGTGGCGGGCACCAGCGCCGGCGCTACCGCGCTTGGCCGGACCATGATCCTGGGCGGCAACGGCGCCGAGGTCTCGAGCGCGACGGTCAGGACAGCGCCCGGGCTCGGCCTTATGCCACGGATGCTGATCGACATGCACTTCGGCGAGCGGGGCAGGCTGCCCAGGCTGCTCAGCGCCGTCGCGCTCGACCCGGACCGGCTTGGCGTCGGCATCGACGAGAACACCGCGATCAGCGTGCATGAAGACAGCTTCGAGGTACTCGGCACTGGTGTGGTCACCGTGGTGGACGCAGAGCGGGCCACGGTCGTCCACGCCGCTTCCGAGAGCGACCCGACCACGCTGTTCGACGTGCGCCTGCACCTGCTCCCCGCCGGGTGCGTCTTCGACCTCGCTGCCAGGTCGCCGGCCATCGGGCCTGCTCATGCGCGTTACTGAGCCTGCCGAACCAGGCGGCCACCACCGTCACACTCACCGAAGGAGTAGCAGTGCGGCTGGAATACGTACGCCACCTCAGCAGCCCTAATGTCTTCAGCACAGCGCCGGTCTGCATCGCGCGGGTCGAACTTGGCGACCTGACGTGCCGGGAGACGACAGACTATCCCGGCTTCGCGGAGGGGCTCACGCGGACATTGCCTGGCCTGCGCGATCACCACTGCGGGGCAGAGCGACGCGGCGGATTCACCGAGGCGATGTCGAAGGGCACGTACTTCGGCCACGTCACCGAGCACGTCGCGCTTGAGCTATCCGGGCTCGCCGGGCGCGACATCCACCTGGGCTGCACCATCTGGGCAGGGGCGGACGGCCGCTACGACGTGATGATGGAGTGCCCGCAGGACGAACCCGATGACTCCGCCGTCCCGTCGGAGCTATACCGCCTGGCCATCACGGTCGTAGAAGACCTTCTGGCAGAACGGACCCCAGACGTGACTGCCCACCTCGAGGCAATCGCCAGAACGGCGGAACGAGAGCGCCTGGGCCCGAGCACTGCCGCCATCGCCGAGGCGGCCCGCCGCAGGGACATCCCCGTTCGCCGGGTCGGCGGCCTGTCCATGCTGCGGCTCGGCTACGGCTGCCACCGGCGGCTGGTCAGCGCGGCGATGACCGATCAGACGTCGGCGATCGGCGTGGACATAGCGGCCGACAAGATTCTCACCAAGAAGCTCATGGCGCGGGCAGGGATCGCCGTGCCGGACGGCGTCGTGGCGCGGACGGAGGTCGAGGCGATCAGGGCGGCGGACGAGCTCGACGGCGCCGTCGTGATCAAGCCAAGAAACGGCAATCACGGACGGTGCGTCACAGTCGGCATCCGGAGCGCCGCTGAGGCTCGCCAGGCCTACCGCCGCGCGGCAGCAGGATCAGGCTCCTGCGAGGTCATCGTCGAGACGTTCGTTCCCGGCCGGGACTACCGGATCCTCGTCGTGGACAGCCGGGTCGCCGCGGCAGCCGAACTCAGGCCGCCCTGCGTGACCGGCGACGGTGAGCACACAGTCATCGAACTGATTGACCTGCTCAACGCCGATCCGCGGCGCGGCCAGGGCCACTCGCGGCCGCTGACCAGAATCACGGTTGACGACGCGATGCTCGCGCACATCGCGGCAGGCGGATACCAGCCAGGGACGGTGCCGGCCCGGGGCCAGCAGGTGACGTTGCGCCGGAACGGCAACCTGTCCACCGGCGGAACCAGCAAGGACGTTACCGATCAGGTCCATCCTGACGTCGCCGAGCTATGCAGGCGGGTCTCGGCAGTGACCAGCCTGGACATCTGCGGCATCGACCTGCGCGCTGAGGACATCGGCGCACCGCTGTTCGCGCCCAGCCTCGCAGGCGGCGGAGGCCGGCCAGGCGGCGGCCATAAGGCCGCGGCCGTGATCGAGATAAACGCCTGCCCAGGGCTGCGGATGCACCTGTCGCCCGCCGAGGGGACCGGCCGCGCTGTCGCCGAGGCCATCGTCGACCGGCTCTATCCACCTGGCGTCATCTCGCGGATACCGGTGATCTCCGTGACCGGCACCAACGGGAAGACGACGACGGTCAGGATGATCTCGCACGTACTCCGTCAGGCCGGCCTGCGATCAGGGATGTCCTGCACCGACGGCGTCTTCATCGGCGGCAAGTGCGTGCTCGAGGCGGACGCGTCAGGCCCGCGCTCGGCGGAGATGGTGCTCGACGACACAACTGTTGAGGTGGCCGTGCTGGAGACCGCCAGGGGCGGGATCCTGCGGCGAGGGCTTGGTTACGACAAGGCAGACGTCGCCGTGATCACCAACATCTCGGCCGATCACCTCGGCGAGGACGGCATCGACAACGTCGACGATCTGATCGGCGTGAAGGCGCTGGTCGCTGAGGAGATGCGTAGGGGCGGCAGCGTCGTGCTGAACGCCGCCGATCACGCGGCCGTCGCGATCGCCGACCGGCCTGCGGTGCGCCGCAACGCGCCAGTGCTGAGGTTCTTCAGCGTGACGCCAGGAAACGCGGTCATCGACCGGCACAAGCGCTCGGGCGGCATCTGCTACGAGGTCAGCGACGGCCAGGTGATCGAGACGGCCGGCGGGCTGCAGCGGCTGATCATGAACATCACCGAGCTGCCCGGCGCGTTCGACGGGCGGGCGAAGCATGTGGTGGCGAACGCCCTGGCGGCCGTTGCCGCCTGCCGTGCGGCCGGCGTCACGGTCAAGGACATCAGGGAGGCGCTGAGCACGTTCACTCCAGGGGCTGTTAACCCGGGCCGCGGCAACGTCTACGCCGTGGCGGCCGGTCCAGCGTCGAGCGCGGCCGCTGGACCTGTGCTGGTCGACTACGGCCACAACGCGGCCGCGCTGCAGGCGACCGGCCAGATGGTGGCCGCGGTATGGGCAGGCGAGCCGGTCGCGGCGATCACACTGCCCGGTGACCGGCGTGGCGACCTCATCACTGAGTCGGCCGAGGCGATCGCGTCCTGGTTCGGGACCGTGGTCATCTACGAGGACCAGGATCTGCGCGGGCGGGCGCCTGGTGAAATGCGCGCGCACATCGCGGCCGCGATGCGCCGGATCAGGCCGGAAGTCCACGTCACGTTCGCCGACGGCCCTGCCGGGGCGCTGCGCGAGGCAGTGGCGCTTGCTGCGGGGGCGCCTGTCCTGTTCCTGTACGAGAAGCTGCACCTGGCGCTCGCCGCGCTCGAGGCGGTCGGCGCGACTCCGTGGCCAGAAGAGGATCTGATGGGCCATCTGGAGAGCGCGCCGCTCCCGGATGACCTGCCTGGAGACCTTGTCCTTGAGGCAAGCGACAGCGACACGGCTCCATTTCCGCCGGCCAGGGAATTGACGCAGGACCTCGCACAGGATTCCCCGGCGCCGCGGGCCTTCGGTTCCGATGAGACATCGTTAGTAAATCGAGCCCGCCAGCTCAATAACTGCCCTATGTCCGGTGTCGGCCGGACGGGCTAGAGTAATCGCGCGGAGGCCAAACCGCCGTCGAAGCTGACATCTAGTGCTCGACCTGCGGCTCCGTAAGGTCAGCTTCGGTCAGAGGACGGTGCGTTGAGCGACGACACTTCCGCAGCGCGAGCGGACGTCAGCTCTGGCGACAGGATCGCCGGCTACCGGCTGGAAGAACAGATCGGCCAGGGCGGCATGGCGGTGGTCTACCGCGCGCACGACGAGCGTCTGGACCGCCGGGTGGCGCTGAAAGTCCTGGCGCCCGGGCTCACGGCCGACACGGCCTTCCGCACCAGGTTCATCAGGGAGTCGCGGGCAGCGGCAGCCGTCGATCATCCCAACATCATCCCGGTATACGACGCCGGCGATGCCGGCGGTTTCCTGTTCATCTCGATGCGTTACGTCCAGGGCGGCGATGTGCGGTCCCTGCTCCGCGATGGCCACACTCCCGGGCCGGTCCGCGCATGGCACATCATCAGCCAGGTTGCCTCGGCGCTTGATGCCGCGCACTCCCGCGGCCTTGTCCACCGCGACGTAAAGCCGGCCAATATCCTGCTCGATGCCAGCAGCAGGACCAACGCCAAGAGCGGGCAGGCGTCTGGCGATCCGCACGATCACGTGTACCTGTCAGACTTCGGGATCAGCAAGCAAACGCTGGCCAGCCACCTGACATCGACGGGACAGTTCGTCGGCACGCTCGACTACATCGCTCCCGAGCAGGTCGAAGGGCAGGCAATTGACGGCCGGACCGATGAGTACTCGCTGGCCTGCGCCGCCTTCGAGTTGCTCTGCGGATCGCCGCCATTCCAGCGCCCTACCAGCCTGGCGCTGATCACGGCGCACCTGACCGAGCCGCCCCCGTCGCTGCTGGCACGGCGGGCCGGGCTTCCCGCCAGCGCCGATGCCGTGCTCACCAAGGCGATGGCGAAATCTCCGGCGCAGCGCTATGCGAGCTGCGAGCAGTTCGCGACCGACCTGGGCCGCGCGCTCGGGCTCTTGCCAGGGGCAGTAGCGGCCGTGGCAGATCGCGGGGCCGGCTCCGGCGCGGCCGGTGCTGGCCTACAGGGTGCTGGCCTGCAGGGCGCCGGCCAGCAGAAGCCGTGGCCAGCGACCGATCTCGTCGACCCGGTACCCGCCGCTGCTGCGCCGGGCGGATCGCCAGGGCCAGCCGCTGCGGCTCTCGACCCGTCCTCCTTGCTGGCTGGCCAGCAAGGTGTCCAGCCTGGCGCCCAGCATGGCGGTTACCAAGCCAAGCAGCCGGGCCGTACCTGGCCCGAGGACCCGTCCAGGTACGGCGGTTACGGCCAGTATGGGCGACCGCAGTTGCAGCAGCCGACCGGCAATGTCCAGGGCTGGCAGCAACATCCGCCGGCCAGGCGGCCCCGGAGGCTGCTCGTGGGCGCCGGCGTCACGGCCCTCGTGCTGGCTGTCGCCGCCGGGGCAACGGCGGCAGTGGTTCTCGGCCAGAAGCACGGCACCCCGTCGCCTGGCCATTCCAGCAGCGCCCCGGCCTCGTCGCCGGCGCCGGCCGGCGGGGCTCAGGCGACTGCGATCAGCAGCCTGCTTGAGATGAGCCGGGCCAGCAGGGGCAAGCTCCAGCCAGCCGTCAGCGAGATCGAGAACAATTGCTCTTCGCTGACCAGCAGTCAGCTGGCCGACGACGTGGCGACCATTCGCGGCGTCGCCATGAATCGCCAGAGCGAGTACAGCCAGGCGTCTAACCTGCATGTCGCAGCGCTCGCGAACGGCAGGAGTCTCAAAAACGGCCTGCTCGATGCCCTGCGGGCAT
>DASWGE010000062.1:0-1916 GCA_036393895.1 Streptosporangiaceae bacterium
GAAACCCGAGAAGGTGGGGCACGACGGCGAGGACGCCGTCGGCCGAGCCGACGCGAACACGGCAGCGCAAGCCGGTCGTCTTGGGGTCAATGGCGTGAGGGTTACCTGCCTGTGAATCATCCATGCGACCAGGCTTGCCCGGCGGTCAGGTCGTTGCGACCTTCGGCTCAGCCGCCTGTTGGCGGTGGCGACGTACTCCACAGGAAAAGGGCGGGGCTTGACACCGGGCCTAGCTGCTAAAGCGCGACGCCGAGCAGTGCATCGACGGCGTCCCTGACCAGCCTCGTCGAGCCGGCCAGGTGCCCGGCCGGATCCGCGGCCGCGCCCGCCAGCATCATCTCTGCCCACGAGTCGACGACGGCCAGCGCGCCAGGAGCGTCCAGGTCATCGGAGAGCCGCTCCCTGATCGCCGCGAGAACCGCGTTGCTGGCCTGGTTAGGCCCTGACTCTTCATGCCTGGGCGGACCCGGCTCGTGGGTCACGCCGCCAGGACCGCGAAGGCCAGCCCGCACAGCGCTCCGCCAGCGATCGAGTCGCGTCGCCGCCGCCGGGAGCGTCGTGCCGGTCCAGTCCCAGTCCTCGCGGTAATGGTGAGCCAGAATGGCCAGCCTGATCGCCATCGGATCGGTGCCCGATTCCCGCAACTGCGACACGAACACCAGGTTGCCCAGCGACTTGGACATCTTCTCGCCGTCCAGCCTGACCATCCCGGCGTGCGCGTACCGGCGCGCGAACACCTCGCCGCCGGCTCCGAACGCCACCCTCGCGTGCGCCGCGCTCATCTCATGGTGCGGGAAGATCAGGTCGGAGCCGCCTGCCTGCACGTCGAACGCGCGCCCGAGATACCTGGTCGCGATCGCCGCGCATTCCACATGCCAGCCGGGCCGCCCCTGGCCGAACCTCGAATCCCAGGACGGCTCCCCCGGCCGTCTGGCGAGCCAAACCACTGCGTCAAGCGGGTCCTTCTTGCCCGGCCGGCCCGGATCCCCGCCGCGCTCAGCGGACAGCTTGATCATCGTCTCGGTGTCGAGGCCGGAGACTGACCCGAATGCCGGATCGGCGGACCGGCAGAAATACACATCGCCTTCGAGGTCATACAGCGCGCCCCGGTCGGCCAGCACTCCGCCGAACTCCCCGATCAGGTCGAGCGCCTCGACCGCACCGATCAGGTGGTCAGGCGGCAGCAGCCGCAGCGCCGCCATGTCGGACCGGTAAACATTGATCTCGCGGTCGGCAAGTTCCCGCCAGTCCTGGCTGTCCCTCGCCGCCCGCTCGAGCAGGGGGTCGTCGACGTCAGTGACATTCTGGACATAACTAACCTCATGGCCCGCATCACGCCACGAACGGACGAGCAGATCCCAGGCGATGTAGGTCGCCGCGTGGCCGACATGTGTTGCGTCGTAGGGAGTGATGCCGCACGCATAGATCGTCGCGCGGTGTCCCTGTGCAGCCGGTGCCATGCCGCCGCGGGCCGTGTCCCAGATCACGGTCAGAGGAGCCCGTCCCGGGAGGTCGGGAACGCGCGCGGCCGGCCAGGAGTCCATGCCGGCCAGGTTATCGCTCGACTTGCGTGCTATCACCCGGACCTCACCGAACAGGGCGCGATTGGAGCCTTCCCGCCATCCCCTCCTCAGTCCTGCTGGCCCCTCCTCAGTCCTGCTGGCCCCTCCTCAGTCCTGCTGGCGCCGCGCTTGCTCGAAAGAATAGGCCAGGGCGATCAGCCGGGGCTCGCTAAAGACAGGACCGATCAGCGAGACGCCCACCGGCAGCCCGCCAACCGTTCCCGCCGGAACGGTGATCGCCGGGTACCCGGAGACCGCGGCCGGCGAGGATGTTCCGATGGTGTAGTGGTCGCCGAGCACGTAGTCGGTGAGCCAGGCTGGATTGCCGGTCAGCGCGAGCACCGCGTCGAGGCG
>DASWGE010000063.1:0-5602 GCA_036393895.1 Streptosporangiaceae bacterium
ATCGGCTCCCGAGAAACGGGAGTTCTACGAACTGGATGCTGGGTCTACGGTCATCCCGGTGATGCCATCTCTCTAGAATCTATGCTCGAATACTAACACCAAGCTCTGACAATTACCCGGCCCGACACGCCAGGCCGCTGCGACAAAATGGCATTGCTGGGCCGGCCTCCGCCTCTCGTGTGGGCTACCGCATAGTGCGCCGACGCCCACCGGCTCCTCACCCCACTGCTCACCGAACCGAGTCGCTGAGCCCTTCGCCGGCGGCTCATCAGGCCTTCATTCAGCCGGTGAACCGCGCGGCGGGCTCGCCATGCAACCGGCCAGGCGGGAGCTTCCTGCCGCACAACACCAGGGCCAGATCCTGCGCCGCGCCGGACAGTTGCTGCCCGGACCCGGATGTCCAATCGATGTCCTCGGCCCGCAGTCGAACTCCGCTCAGGTCGGTGCCGAAGTGCTTGCGCGCCTTCGGCGCCGCGATGGCGTCCAGGACTGCCCGCAGCCGGTCCGCAGGGACGCGCCTGCCGATTCCGAGTGGCACGGTGATGTCGAGCCCGTGGATCACGTCATGGGTGAGCGCGCCGAGGTAGCCGCCGCCAGGCGGCTTCCACGGGTTCGTCGCGTTGTCCTGCATGACCGACACCAGGTCGGCCGCCGAGACCGCTGCCGCATCGCGCCGCGCGATGCGGTCAGACATCGCGTTGAACCGCCCCCCGGACCTGGCGAGCTCGGCGGCAAACCGAGCGGCAGAGTACCTGAACGGCATCGTCATGTGGGCGACGACCTCGCGGACGCGCCATCCGGCGCATAGCGTCTGGGCGTCCCATGCGGACGCGGGCAGGTCGCTGAGTACGCGGGCAAGTTCCCTGCGCTCCGCGGCGATCTTAACCGGCAACTCGGATTCGGTAATCGTCGATATGGTCATCTGAGTTCCTCCTGTAGCGGGTTACGGTGTTGGTGCCAGCGTCACGCGAACTTCGCGAGGTACGCGGCAAAGCGGTCAAGTGAGGTCGCGAAGCCGGCCTGGGCCTCGGGGCTGCGGTACTCCTCGGGCACGTTCACTTGGTGGATCCGGACCTCGGTGCGCGAGTCGCCGAGATCGCGCAGGGTGGACGTCGTCGTCACCCCGCTGTCTGGTTCGGTCCATACCAACCGCTCGGGCTCGGTGACCTCAACGAAGACCGCGCGCGTCGGGTACTGGCTGCCATCGGCGTCGTTGACCATGATGGTCTCGAACACGCCGCCTGGCCGGGCGTCCACCTTGATGGTTGCCAGCGGCGTGCTCACGCCGACTGGACCCCAGAAGTGGGTCAGGTGCTCGGGCTCGATCAGGCACCGGAACACGAGTTCTCTCGGCGCGTCGAAGACCCGGGTATAGACCAGTTCGTCAATTGCTGCCTGGTCATTCATCGTCGTCTCCCATCGTCGGATCTACGGTCTGGATGTCGCGCAGGTGCTGGTCGAGCTTGTCGAACCGTTCGGTCCAGGTCCGGCGGTTCTCTTCGATCCAGCCGGCCGCCGAGTCGAGGACTGCCCGCTCGAGATGACAAGGCCGGAATTGCGCATTCCTGGTCCTCGAGATAAGGCCGCAACGCTCGAGCACCTTGAGGTGCTTGGAGATGCCGGGCAGGGTCATCGCGAACGGCGCGGCCAGCTCATTGACCGTGGCATCGCCCCTGGCCAGGCGATCCACGATCGCCCGGCGCGTGGGGTCAGCCAGGGCGGCGAACGTCGAGTCCAGCCGGTCCTGTGCCGCTGCCATGCCTTACTCCTCCCAGCGTCTCGCGCCCTCGTCCCGGGCGCCATCACTTACTTAACCAGACAGTTAGTTAGCTGTCAAGTTAACTACGGTTCGGGACTTGGAGTGGCGGCCCGGGCGCCGTGGCTGGATTCCGCGGGGCACCCGCTGGCGGCGGAGCTCAGGGCGGGCGCAGCGCTCGAGTTCCGGCAGCAGCGCAGGGGTCTCGCGTACCGTCTATCCACCGGACGTGCCCGCATGCCAGCCCCCAAAGAGTGAGGTCGCCTTGGCTCAGCCGACCACCGCTGCCGATCAGGAAGTCGTCTTTCTGGCCGACGGCATCGATCTGGTCCGTGACAGCCGTCTGCTGCTCAATCAGGTCTCCTTTACCGTTCGGTCGGGCGAGCACTGGGCCCTGCTCGGCCCCAACGGCGCCGGGAAGAGCACCCTGCTGCGGCTGCTTGCCACCTACGCGCATCCAACCCGCGGCCGGATCGACATTCTCGGCCGGCGGCTCGGCCGGGTGGACGTGTTCACCTTGCGGCCCTTGATCGCCCTGGTCAGCTCGCACCAGCCGGTTCACGCCGCCAGGACGGTTCACGAACTCGTGCTTACCGGCGCCACCGGCACGACCGACCTGAGGGCCCGGTGGACACCTAGCGCAGCGGACCTGCGCCAGGCTGAGGCTGCCTTCGAGGTGATGGGCCTGCGCCCGCTGGCCGGAGCCCGTTGGCCGGTCCTGTCGCAGGGCGAGCGCAGCCGCGCCCTCATCGCGCGGGGCCTGGCGGGACAGCCGCAGGTGCTGCTGCTCGACGAGCCAGCCGCCGGGCTTGATCTCGCCGGTCGCGAGCAGCTTCTCGCCTGCATCGACGACCTGCGCGAACGCCACCCAGCTCTGGCCACCGTCCTCGTCACGCACCACCTGGAGGAGCTGCCAGCCACCACATCGCACGCACTGCTGCTACGCGACGGCCAGATACTGGCCGCCGGTCCAGCCGCCGACGTGCTGACCAGCGACCTGGTCAGCACCTGCTTCGGCTATCCGGTAATGATCGCGCGCCATGCGGGCCGGTGGACCTGCACCGCCGGTCAGGTCGGCCGGCGCTAGCTGCGACGGCCCGGCGGGCGGTCACGGCCGCGATGCCGGGCCGGGAGGGGGGTGCGGGGACAGCAGCACCGGGCGCCGCGGCCGCTGCCTGAAGTCGAAGTCCGCGACGAGGTTGCCGAGGATGCGCGCGCTCTCCCGTACGTTCGGGCGCGGGTCGGGACGACCATCGGTTCTCGGATTCAGTCGCGCGCCCTTCAGGAAGTCGTCCTCGATGAACTTGTTGAATGCGTCAAATGACAGGACCTGATGATCGATATGACCTCTCCTGGCGTAGGGACTGATGACCAGCGCGGGCACGCGCAAGCCATACCCGTTCTGGTCAACTACCGGCGGAGCCACGTGGTCATAGAAGCCGCCCCAATCGTCCCAGGTCAGGAAGATGGCAGTCGACTTCCAGTCCGGGCCGCGCATAACCGTGTTGATGAGATCGGTGACGTATGCCTGGCCGGTCGCGATGCTGGCCGGCGGATGATCGCTGTTGTCCTGGGTCGGCGTGATCCAGGACACGGCAGGCAGCCTGCCGTGTTTGGCGGCCGGCCAGAACTCCGAGAGCCTTCTGATATTGCGAAGCTGATGGTCGGCCTTCACGTCGGTGAACGAGGGCAGCGGGTTCCAGATCGACGGCGTCCGCTCGCCTTGTTCGACAGGAGGGCATCCCGCGCCGCTTTGGTCGGGTTTGTCGGTGCAGTCCGGCTGGATGCCGGCCTGGATAAAGTAAGCCCACGAGACCTTGTGCTTGTGCAGCAGGTACGTCAGGTCGGTCCACGAGTAGGTGCTGAGCCGCTCGCCCTCGCCGCCGCCTCCCCCTTCGATCCGCGCCAGCACGCGCTCCCGCTGGGCCGGGGTCAGTTTCGACAGGCAGCCCGCAGCCACCTTGCGCACCGCCGCCGACATTTCGGCAGAGCGGCGCAACCGGCCGGGACGCAAACCGTGGCCGCGGAGGCAAGACACGAAGATGCCTGGGAGGTTGTGCGCGGCCGCCTGGGTCGGATCGTTTGTGCAGCTAGTCGGGTTCGCGCTGGTGCAGACTGCAGACCAGCCGCTGACGAGATACAGGTGGGACGGCACGCTCCAGGACGCGACCGGCTCGAACATGTGGTCGTTGAGCACGAAGTCGCGGGCGTAGGTCCAGTAATTGGGGATCTCCCGCGCATCGTGATAACCCATGACGTCCGGGCGGTTCGAGGGCAGGCACACGGCGGGCGGCGGGTAGGTCGCGCTGCAGCCGCGGCTGAGGGCCAGCTCGCCGGTTCTGACGAAACCGTCCATCCTGCCGCCGTTGATGTCGGCAAGAGCGTCAGCACGGTAGTGCACCGCGCCACCGTTGACCCGGCTCGGATCGTGGTAGGGCCGGTCGCAGCCCCCCGTGCGGGGATCGGGCACGCAGACGGTGAAATGACCATTCCTTGCCGGCAGCCCGTCGGCGCCCGGATACGTGCCGAAGAACGAATCGAACGAGCGGTTCTCCTGCATGATGACGATGATGTGCCGGATCTTATGGATGCCGTGCAGCGCCTTGTTTGGCGGCGTGCAGCCGACGAGCGCCGCCGCGGAGAGAATGGCCATGAGCGCAGCGGCAGTCAGTAGCCGGGCAAACAAGAGCGGACGTTGCCATGAAGCGCGGTCGCCCGTCATCCAGTGCCCGTTCCGTTCTCCTGCGTCGCCGGGCCGGTGGCGGCCCTGTTCTTCTCGGTCTGCGCGGTAACCGCGTCCCAGTCGAACGCCGCGCCGATCTTCCGCAGTTCAGCGCGGCTGCTTTCGTCGCACAGTGCGCCCTTCACGCCCGCGGCGTAGCACTGCATGGCCGACGCCCCGAGACGCAATGCCGTCGCATACTCGGTGCTGAGGTCGTTCCCGAACATGGCCGGATCATCCGTGTTGATCGTGGCTTGGATTCCGGCGGCCAGCAGCTCCGGCAGCGGATGCTCGGCCAGTGAGCGGACCACGCCGGTGCGCACGTTAGAAATCGGGCAGACGTCAAGCACCGTGCCGCGGTCGGCCAGCTCGCGCAGCAGGCCCCGGTCCTCCGTCGCGCGGATGCCATGCCTGATCCGGTCAGCGCCGAGTACTCGAGCGCGCCGCGCACCGAGGCAGGTCCGTCGGCCTCGCCGGCGTGCGGAACCGAGCCGAGGCCGCCATCCCTTGCCCGCGCGAACGCCCGTTGATAGAGCTGCGGCGGGTACTCGCCCTCGGGGCCGCCGAGCCCGATCCCCACGATGCCGCGGCCGGCGTTCGCGATCGCGTACCTGACGGTCTCATCGGCTGCCTCGACCGGGAAGCCCCGCACGATATCGGGGGTCAGCCTGACCCGGACGCCGTGCGACTCCCAGGCCTGCTGGGCGCCGTCACAGTAGCCTGCGAAGACCTCCTCGTAGGAAACGCCGCGGCTGGCCGGCTCGGACGGGGAGAAGATGCCCTCCAGGTAGACCGCACCATGGGAGGCCGCCTCGGCCGCGTAATCAACGACGACCTGCCTGAAGTCGCTTTCGGTAAGCAACGCTCCTGTGGTCATCCACCAGACGTCCAGAAAGTGCCGGAAATCGTGGAACTCGTAGATCCTGGCCAGTTCCTCGACCGAGTCGGCGGGCAGCGCGACGCCGTTGCGGCGGGCGAACCTCAGCAGCGCGGCAGGCCGGACCGTGCCCTCGAGATGGACATGCAGCTCGATCTTGGGGTAGCTCACCCTGCCCATCCTCCCATCCGGGATAGACACGCGCCGATAACGCTCCGGCTGCCATTTCGCGAATCATGAAACCGAT
>DASWGE010000064.1:0-10269 GCA_036393895.1 Streptosporangiaceae bacterium
ATCGCGCCGGGTGGGTCGGTCGAGTGGATGTGCCTGCCCAGGCTGGACGACCCGAGCGTCTTCGGGGCAATGCTCGACCGGGATGCCGGCTGGTTCAAGTTCGGGCCCGCGGACATGTCCGTTCCTGCCGACCGCCGCTACCTGGCCGGGACCATGGTGCTCGAGACGGTGTGGGACTGCGGCGAAGGCTGGCTCATCGTGCGGGACTGCCTGTTGATGGGCCCCTGGCGGCACCAGTATCCGCAGCGCGCCGGACACCGCCGGCCGCCGACAGACTACGACGCCGAGCACACCCTGCTGCGCACTGTCCGCTGTACCAACGGTGCGGTTCAGTTGGTGATGGACTGCCATCCGGCTTTCGACTACGGCCGGCGTCGCGAGCAATGGAACTACACCGACCGCGGGTTTAACCAGGTCACGGTGCGGACCGCTGGCCTGGACATCGAACTCGCCCTCACCTCCGACATCAGGATCGGGATCGAGGGACCGAGCGCCCAGGCACGCACCCTGCTCAGGGAGGGTGACAACAGGTTCTGCGCGCTGTCCTGGGGCGGCGACGCGCCGCCGGAGGACTTCGAGGAGGCCAATCAGCGGCTGCTGTGGACCGCGCATCACTGGCGGCATTGGCTGGCCCGCGGCAGGCTGCCCGACCATCGCTGGCGCGCGCACCTCACCCGCAGCGCCCTGACCCTCAAGGGACTCGCGTACGCCCCGTCGGGTGCCATCGCCGCTGCGGCGACCACGTCGCTTCCCGAGACACCCAAAGGCGAGCGGAACTGGGACTACCGCTACAGCTGGATCAGGGATGCGACATTCGCGCTCTGGGGTTTGTTCACCCTCGGATTCGAGTGGGAGGCGAACGATTACTTCGCCTTCATCGCCGACATCCTCGAGCGGGATCACGACGATCTGCAGATCGTCTACAAGATTGACGGCTCCAAGGACCTGGACGAGCACGTGCTTGACCACTTGCACGGCTACCAGGGCGCCAGGCCGGTCCGGATCGGCAATGCCGCGTATGCACAGCGGCAGAACGACGTCTGGGGCGCCGTCGTCGACTCGCTGTACCTGCATACGAAGTCGCGCGATTGGCTGGACGACCGGGTCTGGCGGATGGCGCGCCAGCAGGTCGAGCGGGCACTCCTGCACTGGCGCGAACCTGATTGCGGGATCTGGGAGATCCGTGGCGAGCCTAAGCACTTCACGTCCTCCAAGATGATGTGCTGGGTGGCGCTTGACCGCGGCGCGCGGCTCGCCAGGATCAGGGAGGATGCGGAGGCCGCCGAGCAGTGGCAGGCTGCGGCCGACGAGATCCACGCTGACGTCTGCGCCAACGCGGTCGACGAGCGCGGCGTGTTCTGCCAGCACTACGACACCACCGCCCTCGACGCGTCGCTACTGCTGATGCCGCTGGTCAGGTTCCTGCCGGCCGACGACAAGCGGATCCGCGACACCGTCCTGGCCATCGGGGAGGAACTGTCGATCGACGGGCTCATCTGCCGGTACCGCACCAATGAGACCGATGACGGGTTGCGCGGCCATGAGGGCACGTTCACGATCTGCTCGTTCTGGATGGTCTCGGCGCTGATCGAGATCGGTGAGTTTCAGCAGGCGCGCGACTTGTGCGAGAAGGTGCTCTCCTACGCCAGTCCGCTGCTGCTCTACGGTGAGCAGATCGACCCGCGGTCGGGCCGTCACCTGGGCAACTTCCCACAGGCGTTCACTCATCTGGCGCTGATCAACGCGGTGATGCACGTTGTCAGGCACGAGCAGCAGGCGGCCCGGCGCGCCCTCGCCCCTGACGCGACCATCGCGCCCGCCATCAGCACGCTCGACTAGCGCCTGAGGCGCCGGCCCGCTGGCCAGCCTTCGCGGCTGCTTAGAGGACTGCGCGCCGCAGTGTGGCTGGTTCTGCCGCGGCTAGGGGTACTTGGCGAACATGGCGGCGCACCCGTCGTGCGGGTGGGCCGAGTCGCCCTTGAACAGGAGCGTGGCATCGGCGGACTGCAGTACGCCGTAGAAGAGGCAGGCGTTCGAGATCCGGCCCGACCAGTCGTGCGCGGTGCCGCCTGGGGCGAGGTTGCCGATGCGCACCTGCCCAGGTGCCGGCGCGGCCCACGGAGAGAAGTTGCTGACCTGGCCGGCCTGCCTTCCGTTGACGTACAGGGTGAGTGTGCCATGGGTGGCGTTGAAGACGCCGCTGAGCTGAACCCACCTGTTAAGCCGCGCCGTTCCCGGCGCCGAGGCCGCGGCGAGTACGGTCGCGCCGGACGAGTCGCTGACCGGCATGGCGAACTTCCAGCACGGCCCCGTGCGGCCGCTCGCCTGACAGGAATGCTGGTACTTGAGGGCGAATTCATAGGTGTGCGTCGCGTCACCGGCGAGCGCCACGCAGGAGCCCTGGCACTTCGCCAGGTCGGTCCAGGCCGACACGCTGAAGCTGCCGTCGTTGCCGGCAACTGGCATCGTCGCCGGGGCGGTCAGTGCCTGACCGCCGCCTCCGGTGACGGACAGCGAGCACTTATGTCCGTCGGGGGCAGCCGTCGCCGTGCAGGTCATGGCCGCGTCCTTCGATAGGGCCGCGGTATGGCCGTGGCCCGTCGAGTCCGGGGCGGCCGGCTTGTGCGCGGCGGTCAGCTTCCACCACGCCAAAGTCGCGATGTTCCCCGCTGGGAGCACCGTCATAATGTCGAAGCTGCTCACCGCGCTTCGATTCGCCCCGTTAGCGGCCTCAACACTGAGCGTGAGATCTGCTGGGTTGTAGGGCGTGATCGCCACGGTGGCGTTCCCGGCGGCGTCGGCGGGAACGAACACGCTTGGACTGCCCCCCGACAACCCGTAGTAGTACCCGGTGACCGTGCTGCCAGGATCGGAGAACGTGAACTGTCCCGGTGTGCCCACGTAGTTCTTGGCGACACCGCTGACGTAAACGTGCTTCCCGGTTGAGGTGATGGTGGGAGCCGCCGGGGTGGTTGCGCGTGGCGAGCCAGGCCTGAGCACGACCGCACTCGCGGAGGCCGCGCCGAGCGCGGCGCTTCCGGTCAGCAGAAGGGACAACAGCGCCACATATCGCAATCCACGATTACGTCGCATAGAGAATTAGTACAGCTTAACGATATTAAGGGACAAGAGGGGCCGCTGAATGGGCCGCCAGGGCAACCGCCAGTTGCTGGCCGCCCTTAAGCCGCCCATGATCGCGGACGATTTCCAGAACCTGGTCATGCGTCAGCAGATGCGACGATAAACGTCCAGATTCTGATTAAGGTCCAGGATCATGGCCTGCCGGCGGCGCCCCGGGCGGGCCGGTCAGCCGAGGGCGGCGCGGAGGTCCTCGATCAGGTCGTCGCAGTTCTCGATCCCGACCGACAGCCTGACCAGGTCGGGCGGCACCTCAAGCGGCGACCCGGCGGCCGATGCGTGCGTCATCCGCGCCGGGTGCTCGATCAGCGACTCCACCCCGCCGAGCGATTCGCCCAGCGTGAACAACCTGGTCCGCCCGCACATCTCGACGGCCGCTGCCTCACCGCCGGCGTGGCGGAAGGAGACCATCCCGCCGAAGCCCCGCATCTGCTTGACCGCCACCTCGTGGCCTGGGTGATCGGGCAGGCCGGGGTAGTAGACCTGCGCGACGCGGGGGTGGTTGGCGAGCATCTTCGCGACCTGCGCTCCGTTGTCGCAATGCCGGTCCATCCGGACACCGAGCGTCTTCACGCCGCGCAACGTCAGCCACGAGTCGAACGGCGCCCCGGCCGAGCCCACGGCGTTCCTCAGGAAGGCGAGCCGCTCAGCGAGTCCGGTGTCGGTGACGATGAGGGCGCCGCCGACCACGTCGGAGTGGCCGCCCAGGTACTTGGTGGTGGAGTGGATCACGGCATCGGCGCCGAGCGCGAGCGGCTGCTGCAAATACGGCGAGGCGAAGGTGTTGTCTACCGCGAGCAGGGCGCCTGCCGCGCGCGCGATCTGCGCCAGGGCGGCGATGTCCGCGATCGACAGCAGCGGGTTGGTGGGCGACTCGACCCAGATCAGCGTCGGGCGATGGGCTGCCGCCGCGGCCCTGACCGCCTCTGCGTCCGAGATGGGCACCGGGTCGTAGGTCACGCCCCAGCCGGCCATCACCTTGTCGAACAGCCGGTAGGTGCCGCCGTACGCGTCGTGCGGGATCAGCACGTGGTCTCCGGGTTGGCAGACCGCGCGGACCAGGCAGTCCTCCGCGGCCATCCCGGACGCGAATGCCAGCGCCCGGACGCCACCTTCCAGCGCCGCCAGGCATTCCTCGAGGGCCCCCCTGGTCGGGTTAGCCGTGCGGGAATACTCGTAGCCCTCGACCCAGCGCCCTGGCCCGGTCACGACATCGCCGTGCCCGGCGGCCCCGGGCTCGGAGGCCCCGTGCCCGGATGCCCCGTGCCCGGATGCCCCGTGCCCGGATGCACTGCGTCTCCCGCCGCGCAGGCCGCCGACCCCATCCTGCTTGAAGGTCGACACCTGATAGATCGGCGGGACAACGGCACCGGTGAGCGGGTCCGGTTCCTGCCCCGCATGGATGGCCAGCGTCTCGAAACCGTCCCCGTGCTCGATCTGAGCCATGCCGCGCCGTCCCGTCGCTCGTCCTCTGCCCTGACCTTTACCCGGCCAGGTACATCAGCACATCCTGCCTGGTGATCATTCCGGTCGGCTTTCCGTCAACTAGTACCACGGCCGCGCCTGCCTTCTCGAGCGCGGCGATCGCGGCGCTGATGGGCTCGCCCGACCCGATCATCGGGAGCGGCGCCGACATGTGCGCGGAGACCGGATCGCCGGGCGCCGCCCGCCCGCTGACCAGCGCGTCGAGCAACTCGCGCTCGGTGATCGAGCCGAGGACCTCGGCCGCCATCACGGGGGGCTCCTCCTTCAGCACGGGAAGTTGCGAGACGTCGTACTCCCGCAGCGTCTCGATCACTGCCCTGACCGCTTCGCCGGGATGCGCGTGCACGAAAAGCGGCAACTGACCTCTCTTGCGCTCTAGCACGTCAGCGATCCGTGGCTCGGCGGTCTGTGCGGTGAGGAATCCGTAGTCGGCCATCCAGTCATCGCTGAACACCTTGGACAGGTATCCCCGCCCGCCGTCGGGCAGCAGGACCACGACGACATCGCCCGGCTCTGCCTGCGCCGCGGCTCTGAGCGCCGCGACCACGGCCATCCCGCCTGAGCCGCCGACGAGCAGGGCTTCTTCAGCGGCGAGGCGCCTGGTCATCAGGAACGAGTCGGCGTCGCTCACCGCGATGACCTGATCGCAGACTCCTTTGTCGTAGGTTTCAGGCCAGAAGTCCTCGCCGACGCCCTCGACCAGGTAAGGCCGACCCGTCCCGCCGGAGTAGACCGATCCCTCCGGGTCGGCTCCGATGACCCTCACCCGGCCGCCAGAGACCTCCTTGAGGTACCTGCCCGTCCCGGAAATAGTCCCGCCGGTGCCGATACCGGCCACGAAATGTGTGACCTTCCCCTCTGTCTGCTCCCAGATCTCCGGGCCTGTGGTGAGGTAATGGGACTCCGGGTTCGCCGGATTGGCGTACTGATTCGGCTTCCAGCCGCCCGGGATCTCCCTGGCCAGCCGGTCGGAGACGCTGTAGTACGAGTCGGGCGATTCGGGCGAGACGGTCGTTGGGCAGACCACCACCTCGGCACCGTAGGCACGCAGGACACTGATCTTGTCTTGCGCCACCTTGTCCGGGCAGACGAACACGCACCTGTAGCCCTTCTCGGCCGCAACGATGGCCAGGCCGACGCCGGTGTTCCCTGAAGTGGGCTCGACGATGGTACCGCCAGGGCGCAGCGCACCAGAAGCTTCGGCGGCCTCCACCATCCGCAGCGCGATCCTGTCCTTGACCGAGCCGCCCGGGTTGACGTACTCGACCTTGGCCAGGACGGCCGGAGCGCTGCTGCGGCTGTGCCCGCTGTCCAGGTGCCGGGTCACCTTGCGCAGCCTGACAAGCGGCGTGTTCCCGATGAGATCGATCAGCGACTCATGCACCTGCATGGCTGAAACACCTCATTCTCCGGCGCGGATTGCGTGGTTGTCCGGCCTGGTGCCGAATTCCTGAGCCTGCTGCGGCGGAATTGACAGGCCAGTACTAACCCTAGCCGCGCGGGCGAACCACCGACCCGTTCGGGCAACCCGCTGCTCGTGTCAGCGCGAGATCACGCGCCCGCGGTGGCCGGGCTGCCGCGGCCCAGATGAGGCTGATGTCAGCGGGGACTATCCGCCCCTGCACGCCGCGAAATGGATTGAGCGCGAACTAACGGGCCGTTCGGGACGAAGATCGAAAGCGCATTACGGTTCGCAATCGCGTTGTTACACTCTGTGCGCTAACTAAATCCGCACCGGCATCTCGAGCCTAGGGGGACCTCGTGACATTGCTGCTGGCCGATCAGGACAGGCGGCCGAGCCGCCCGCCGATCGAGCATTTCTCGCCCTGCTTGCCGTCCCTGGGCCCGTTCCGCGCAGCCGTCAGCGACCTGGTCACTGAGGTCGCGCAAGCGGCGCCGAACGACACCACAAGCGTGGAGCGCATCCTAAGCAAGCGGCTTGATCAGGACGACTTCGCGGCGGTGCTCGAGGCTACTCCTGACGGCCGGAACGTGACCGTGGCCAAGCTTCTCTTCGAGGTCAGGAACTACGAGCCCACCACGCAGAACGCGACGAGCACGCTCGCCTCGCTGGTCCGGATCTTCATGCTCGCGCAGATCGAGGCGGTGTGGTGGGGCCGGACCCACAGCTACCAGAACGACGGCGACGTCCGCGACGCCGCCGAGCTTGTCGACCTCGACGAGGTCGCCGAGAACGAACAGCTGAGGTTCTGCTACCGGCACCAGGCGATGACGCTCGTCGCACGGGCCGCCCGCTCGGCCGAGCGGCGGGCCCTGCCAGGCCGCTCGCCGCGCACCGCAGGGCTCTGGCTGCCGAAGGCCCGGCCGCAGCTGGTGGCCTGGCTCAACGACGTCGCCGACGAGTTCGAACAGATTGCGCCTGACAGAACCCCGCCGCTGTGGGTCACCAGCGTGGCGAGGAGCGTCGAGCACCAGTTGCACCTGAAGTCGCTCGGCTACATCGCATTGCTGCCGAGCTCGCACTGCGTCGGCTACGCCGCTGACATCGAGATGAAGTGGTACCGCCGCTTCCATGCGCACCGGATCCTGCGCGGGCTTCTGCTCGACCGGCAGCGCGCCGGCGAGGTTAACGTCATCGACGAGGGACAGGCCTGGCATGTCTGCGTGCGGCCTGACGCGATCAGCGGCCTCGGCGGGTTCCGGGAGATCGTCCCCCAGCGCCAGCGCAGTCGCGCCCCGCTGCCCGGCTGACGGCACGAAGAACGTAAGCTACTGTGCGGTAAAGGACCAGTTCCGCCAGGGAGCCAGACATGCCAGAGGCAGTCATAGTCGCGACCGCGCGCTCGCCGATCGGGCGGGCATTCAAGGGGACCATGACCAGCATTCGCCCCGATGACCTGACGCTTCAGATGATCAAGGCGGCCCTGGCGAAGGTTCCGCAGCTTGATCCCGCTGACATCGAGGACCTGATCCTCGGCTGCGGCCTCCCCGGCGGCGAGCAGGGCTACAACATGGCGAGGGTGCTGGCCGTGATGCTCGGCCTCGACTCGCTGCCCGGCACCACGATTACCAGGTACTGCTCATCGTCTCTGCAGTCCACCAGGATGGCCTACCACGCGATCAAGTCCGGCGAAGGCGACATCTTCATCTCGGCGGGCGTCGAGTGCGTCAGCAGGTTCGGCAAGGGCAGCAGCGACGGTGCGCCCGACACCAAGAACCCGATCTTCGCCGAAGCCGAGGACCGGGCCGCTGCCCGCGCGGCCGGCGGTGCCGATGCCTGGCACGACCCGCGCGACGACGGCCAGATCCCGGACATATACATCGCCATGGGCCAGACTGCGGAGAATGTCGCCCAGCAGCGCGGCATCAGCAGAGCCGAGCAGGACGAGTTCGGCGTCCGGTCGCAGAACCTAGCGGAGAAGGCGATCGCGGACGGGTTCTGGCAGCTCGACATCACGCCGGTCACCTTGCCGGACGGAACGACGGTAGCCGCCGACGACGGGCCGCGCGCGGGAACGACGCTGGAGAAGGTGGCTGCGCTGCAGCCGGTGTTCCGGCCGGACGGCACCGTGACGGCCGGCAACTGCTGCCCGCTCAATGACGGCGCGGCCGCCGTCGTGGTCATGAGCGACCGCAAGGCTTCTGACCTGGGGATCACGCCGCTGGCCAGGATCGTCTCCACAGGCGTCACGGCCCTTTCGCCGGAGATCATGGGGCTGGGCCCGGTCGGGGCGTCCCGCCAGGCTCTGGCCAGGGCTGGCATGACCATCGAGGACATCGACCTGGTCGAGATCAACGAGGCGTTCGCCGCGCAGGTCATCCCGTCCTACCAGGACCTGAACATCGACATCTCGAAGCTCAACGTCAATGGCGGCGCGATCGCGGTCGGGCATCCGTTCGGGATGACTGGAGCGAGGATAACCTCGACGCTGCTGAACAGCCTGCAGTTCCACGACAAGACCTTCGGCCTCGAGACGATGTGCGTCGGCGGCGGGCAGGGCATGGCGATGATCTTCGAGCGGCTTTCCTGACTCGTCCGGTATCCGCCGATCTAAGCCGGGACGGTATTAGCCGTCTGTTCTGGCCAATCTCACTCAGGTCTCTACCTCGTCTCTGATCTTTCCGCGCGCTAAGCCATGAAGTCGGCCCGCCACGAGGCGCTGACCTGGACTTATATCACTCCAGCAGCCAGTGCTCCCTGGTCTCCGCCGCGGCGCGTCCTAGCAGTGTCTGTGCTTCACTACGATGACCGGCGATCGGGATTGATCGGGCCCGTTCACGTCCTAGCCCGGGGGGACAGGGCTGGCCCAGGTAAAGCCTGGGCCAGCCCCGCTGCATCTGGCCGGCCCGTCAGCGCGGCTTAGGACTGGCCCGTTTTCTGGCGCTTCGTGACCGGCGGCGGGCGCGGTTCGACAGGTGCCCGGATTAGTCGGGACGCCGTCGTTTAATCCCTGGTCGGATAACGGATAGGTCACGTTCAGGTCTTGCCAGGACGCCTCCGGTGGTGCAGGCTCAAGTGAGGAGACTCGTCTCGGCCTGGAGGTGCCCCTTGTCCCTAACCCACTCTCCCGAGATGCACAAGAACCTGATAGCCCGCATCCCGCGGGTCACCGGCAGCGATCTCAGAGAGTGGTTCCACCGCCTCGAATCGGGGCCGTCTTTCATGCGGCATACCGAGCGGGCGACGTGGCTGGCGGATGAGCACGGGCTGACGCACGCCTACGCGGCTGCAATCGTCCATGAGTACGAGGTGCAGCGGCGTATCCGGCTGAACAGCGCCTGATCCGCGCGCATGCAGTTCGAGCGTGCGAGGGAGTTCATCGGTGTCAATCACCGGGCGGTTCTCGCGACAAACCGGTCTGACGGGCGTCCCCAGCTATCCCCCGTTACGGTTGGCGTGGGAGCGGACGGCCGCGTCCTGATTAGTACCCGCGAAGCGGCCATCAAGACCAAGAACCTGGCGCGCGACCCCCGGGTCTCACTGTGCGTGATGAATGACGGGTTCTACGGTGACTGGATCCAGGTCGAGGGCACCGCCGAGATAATCCGGCTACCCGAGGCCATGGACCTGCTGGTCGACTACTACCGCAGGATTTCGGGCGAGCACCCCGATTGGGATGACTACCGGAATGCCATGCGCCGCGACCGCAGGGTTATCGTGGCGATAACGCTGACCAGGGCAGGGCCCGACCGCAGCGGCTGACCGGAGCCTGAAGGGGCTTCCGCAGCTGACTGACAGCGGGCTTCAGCGGCCTGGCGGCAGCAAGCCAGAATCCCGCAGCCGGCGGACCAAACGCCGGGCCGGCCTAACACTGTTCTGCGTAACGTCAAAATCCGTTAGTCACCTTCGGGCTTCCGGAATTCGTCTTGTCTCGTCAGCCCGGCGATCACTAGCGGCGTGAAATTTGTGATTCATATATCTGGAATGGCCTATACTGACAGCGCTCGCGACCAGCGATTCACAAATTATGGGTCGAGCGTGCGCGGATCGGGAGTGGCTATCTGTTCATGGAACGAGGCGAGCAGGCGAATTACCTAATTGCTCTGACCTGCGATGACACCCAAAGATCGCCTAGATATGGCTGATCGTCATGATCAGTACCCCCGGTCGGGCTCGAACCGACACTGGCGCCCTTTTAGGGGGCTCGCCTCTTCCCTTGGGCTACGGGGGCGCGAAAATAGTAC
>DASWGE010000065.1:0-5638 GCA_036393895.1 Streptosporangiaceae bacterium
CTCGCCGAGATCCATCACGACCACCCGATCGCAGGTCTTCTCGATGAACGGGAGGTTGTGCTCGACCACGATCACGGCGCGGCCCTCGCCGGCGAACTGCCCCACGGCCTCGCCGATCCGCGCACCCAGCACGGGGTTAACGCCTCCCATCGGCTCGTCGAGGATGATCAGGCGGGGCTCGGCGGCCGCGATGCGCGCGAATTCGAGCAGCCGTTTCTGGCCGCCGCTCAGCCTCACCGCACGCTCGTTCTTCAGCTCGGCCAGCTGGAAGCGCTCCAGGATGGCCCGGACCTCGACCCGGTCCGCCTCCTCCGCGCGGCGGATCCGGCGGGCCTGGGTCATCGAGCGCCAGAGGGACTCGCTGGCGAACCGGCGGCGGGCCAGCAGGACGTTGTCCATCACGGTCAGGTTGCGCCACTCGCGTGGAGTCTGGAATGTCCGGATGAGCCCGAGGCGGGAGATGACGTCGGGACGCTTCCCGATGAGTTGCTCGCCGGCGAACCTGACGCTGCCGGAGTCTGGCTGTCCGAAGCCTGACACCAGATCAACCACCGTGCTCTTGCCCGCGCCATTCGGCCCGATCAGGCCGATCACCTGGCCCTCAGCAGCCGAGAACGTGCATTCCCGCACGGCATGGACGCCGCCGAAGGATTTCGTCAGGCGCTCGATCTCAAGCAGTGCCGGGCTCACTGCCCGCTCCCGTCGTCAGCCGCATGCCCCTCGCGCGCCGAGCCACGGGCCGAAAGGCCCTCCCCAGCGTCTGCGGGTTGCGCGGCTCGGGGCGGTGCTTCGGTGCTGGTGCCAACCGCCACTGCGGGCCCAGCGGTCACGCTGCCTGGGGATGCGGCGGCGGCGGGCGCCCGGAACGGCCCCAGCCGCCATCCCGGCCCTGGCACCCTGTCCACCCCGGGCCGCTCCCTGAAGATCCCTTCGGGCCTGAACCTGAGCATCAGGATGATCAGGAGCCCGATGAGGATCTGCCGCATCGACGGGCCAAACTCGGGCCGCGATGCGGGCGACGGCAGGAACCGGGTCAGCTCGATGAAGCCGATATAGACGACGAACACGCCGACGATGACTCCGCGGGGGTTGCCGCGGCCGCCAACCAGGATCGCCGCGTAGATCACCAGCAGTTCCTGCGGTGTCCAGGCCGACGGGTTGAACGCGCTGATGAAGATCGCGAAAAGCCCGCCGGTCAGGCCGGCGAGCGCGGCGCCGAAGAGGTAGGCACGGTATTTCGCGGTGAACACGGTGCGCCCGTACGCGGCGGCGGCGCGCTCGTCCTCGCGCACCGACCGCAGCATCCGGCCGAACGGGCTCCTCGACAGCCGCTGCACGAGGAGATAGGCCAGGAAGAGGATGCCGAGGACGACGAAGAGCAGGACGATGCGGTAGCCGTTGTAGGTGAGGCGCAGCGCCGCCTGCCCCGGGTTGATCAGCCCGTACACGCCGTTGTAGCCGTCGAATAGCGGCGTGTAGTTCTGCACGATGAGGTACAGCGCGCTTACCGCGCCGAGAGTCGTGACGGCGAAGTAGATGTCGCGCAGGTTCCGCAGCGCGATGGCCCCGATGATGGCGGCGAGGGCCACGACGACGATATCGGCCAGCACTATGGCGAGCGGGACGGGGAGATGCCAGCCGATTATGTACTTGACCGGCGCGGTTGGCTTGCCGATCGACAGCACGAAGGTCATGTAGCTGCCGAGGGCGAGGTACCCGTAGAAGGCCAGGTCGAAGTCGCCGCACCAGCCCCAGACGACGTCGAGGCCGAGGGCCAGGATGGCGAAGATGCCCGCCTCGGTGACGATGCTGACCCAGTACATCAGGCACGCACCGCCGTGGCGCTCGGGCGGACGAAGACGCCGTTCGGCCGGAAGAGCATGAGCAGCACGAGAAGCAGGAAGGCGAACACGAGCTCGTAGGCCGAACTGGTGTAGGTGCCGGCGATCTGCAGCACGATCCCGACGATGAGGGCGCCGCCGAAGGTCGCATAAGGCCGCCCGATGCCGCCCGCGACGGTGGCCGTGATGGTGAGCAGCAGGAAGCTGAAGCCCAGCGTCGGGCTGAAGGTTCCTATCGTGTCCGCGAGCACGAAACCCGCGAAGCCAGACACCGCCCCGGCGAGGGCCCAGGTCTGCATGACGATCCGCCGCGCGGGGATCCCGCTCACCTGGGCGAGCGCCCGGTCCTGCGAGACTGCCCTGACCGCCTTGCCGAAACGCGTCCGCTGCAGCAGCAGGTAGATCAGGCCCGCGACGGCCAGCGCCGAGAAGATCACCTCGATGTCCGAGGTGGTCCACAGGAACGGCCCGACGTGGTGCAGGCCGCCCTGCGGGAACGTGTAGGAGACGTTCGCCGCCCCGTACGCGATCACGAGCACGTTCTGCAGGATGAGTGACGCTCCGAGCGTCGCGATGAAGACCGTGATGCCGGTGCGGCCCCGGAACTGCTCGATCAGCCCGGCGTTCAGGACGAGCGCGGCGACCAGGCCCGCGGCCGCGGCGATCAGCGCGGCTGCGGGCACGCTCTGATGGAAGAACGTCTGCCCGCTGTAGGCGGCGTAGGCACCGATGGTGAGGAACTCACCATGCGCGAAGTTGGCGATCCGGCTGACCGCGTACTCGAGCGTGAACGCGACCGCCGACAGCGACAAGATCGCCGCCGTCGCGAGCCCGATGCCGACGGTCACAAGGAAGGTGCCCATGTCATCCCTCGGCGCGACTAGGAGGCAACTGATGGGAGGCAAGTGACAAAGAGAGTCAGTGGCTGATCCAGTAGCCCGAACCATAATGTTAGCTATTCTGGGTGTCAACGGGTCCGGGCTGACTCCCGTTCGTCGGCGACGTGAGCGAGGCTGCCTGCGCAGCGCCGGCCTAGTTGACCAGCGGCAGCCCGGCTAGAGGATTGAGGCGACGAAACGCCATGCGAGCGGGTCAGCGGGCCGGCCGGCCAAGTACCGAGTCCCTCCGTGCTCCCGACCGGCGCCGGCTTTACGAGCAGCTTGCCGCCAGGCTGCTCGACTACGTCGAGGTCACCAGGCTCGGGATTGGTGATCGCCTGCCTTCCGAGCGAGATCTCGCCGAGGCATTGCAGGTGAGCAGGGCATCAGTCCGCCAGGCGACGGTCGCGCTCGAGGTGCGGGGAACGCTGGAAGTGCGGCACGGCGACGGCATCTACCTCAGGTCCCTGCCGAACGACTCCGGCCACCTCATGGAGTTGATGACGCAGCGGCACCGGCTGCCGGAAATCCTCGAGGCCAGGGAGGCGCTGGAGACGCAGCTAGCCGCCCTGGCCGCGGCGCGCCGGACCGAGGCCGATGTCGCGGAGATGGACCGGGCACTCGACGCCATGGCCGTCGACATTGATGCCGACGGCCTCGGCGAGGAGGGGGACAAGCTGTTTCACGAGGCTGTCACCCGGGCGGCCCGCAGCCCGCTGCTCGCGGACTTCATGGCCGCGCTGGCCGTGCCGATCAGCGAGACCCGGCGGAGTTCGCTGGGTGAGCCGGGACGGCCTCCCCGCTCGCTGAAGGCCCACCGCCGGATCCTGGAGGCCATCCGCCGCGGTGACGTGCCGGGAGCACGGCAGGCCATGCGCCGTCACGTGAACATGGTCGCGGATATCGGGCTGCTCAGGTGGTCAGCCGTCGAGCGGGGCGAGGACGGCGCGGGCACGTAGCGCGCCGGGACACGGAGGTGACGGCATGCCGATGGTCGCGGTGGTGGCGCACGCTGGTAAGAGCTTCGGTGGCGGCTTAGGTGAGCTGCGGGAGGTGCTGGCGCGGGAGGGCTTTGCCGATCCATTCTGGTATGAGGTGGCGAAGAGCCGGAAAGCGCCTAAGTACGCCCGCCGTGCGCTGAAGCAGGGCGCTGAGGTGCTGTTCGTCTGGGGCGGCGACGGGACGATACGCAGCCTCGCCCCGTCCTGGCCTCCTACGACGGCGCCGCTGAACTTGAACGCGGCCTCGACATCCTGCTCACCGGCCTGACCGCCACTCTGGTCCTCCCCAGACGAATTGACTGACCCCGCAGACGCAGCCCCACGGCGGGTATCCAGATAGGACAACGGCGGGTATTCGGCGTATTGTCCGAGGTGAATGCCGTTGAATTAGCCGCTGGGTCAAGACCCCGCCTTGCTGCTTAAGCAGGAAGGCGCCCCTAATGTTCAGCGTCGATCTCAGTACCCGCGAATGCGACGGCCACGTTGTCGTCGCATTGCGCGGGGAGCTTGACATAGCAGATGCCGTGAGTGTCGCGGCTGCGCTCGCGGCGGTCGCGGCCCGCGACCTGGAGATCATCGTCGATCTGACCGGCCTGGAGTTCATCGATTCCAGCGGCGTGGCAGCGCTGGCGCGCGGGCGCAAGCATGCCCGGCACGCCGGGGGTGACCTGGTGCTAGCCGCGCCGCAGGAGCAGGTGCTGCGGGTCCTTACCCTCACCCGCCTGATCGAGGTCTTCCCCGTCCATGCGAGCGTGGACGAGGCGGCCGGCCGCGCCGGACGCTCCCAGCGGTCAGCCGCGCCAGTGGCGGGGAGTCCCGTCTTACTCGCCGTGACATGATCCCGGCCGGGTTCCCGGTCACGGCAGCCCCCTTGATCATTCTCGGCGTAATCCTCCTCGACCCCTGCCTTGCTGCCGGGCTGCGTCCTGACCCAGGCCTGTCCAAGGACGGCCAGAAGTGAGAGACTCTACAGTCGATAGCACGCGCAGCGCTGGCCACGCACCCGGGGGATCTTGTTGCCGTCTTCCTGAGGGGGTGAGCGGGATGGACGGAGAACTGCTGTCGGCGACGTTCGTCGAACTGACCGACACCATGGTCGCCGGCTTCGACGTGATCGACTTCCTGCACGTGCTGACCGACCGCAGCGTGCAGTTGCTGGGCGCCTCCGCCGCCGGGCTGCTGCTGGCTGATCCGCGCGGTGAGCTGCGCGTGGTGGCCGCCTCCAGCGAAGCTGCCCGGCTGCTTGAGCTGTTCCAGCTGCAGAACGACCAGGGTCCCTGCCTGGACTGCTTCCGGGCTGGCCGGCCCGTCGAGGCTGCGGACCTGGTCGCCGCGGCGACCCGCTGGCCGCGGTTCGTGCCCGCCGCCCAGCAGGCCGGCTTCGCCGCCGTGCAGGCCCTGCCGATGCGGCTGCGCGAGCAGGTCATCGGTGCGCTGAACCTCTTCCGCGCCGCTCCGGGAGCCTTCCCTCCCGCAGACATACGCGTCGGCCAGGCTCTTGCCGACGTCGCCACCATCGGCCTGCTGCACGAGCGCGGCATGCGCCACAGCGACACCCTCAACGAGCAACTGCAGACCGCCCTGAATAGCCGGGGCATCATCGAGCAGGCCAAGGGCAAACTGGCCGAGCGCCTCGGCCTGGACATGGACCAGGCCTTCAACCTCCTGCGAGATCAGGCCAGAGCCTGCAACCGCCGCCTATCCGACCTGGCCCAGGAGTTCATCGACGGCTCAGACACCCTCACCCGGACCGTCAGCAAGTCACAGCCGCGGCTACCTTAGAAACTTGGATTTCTCCGATCGACAAAATGTTGTTTATGCGGCTGCTGGCTGTGCCTGGATGCCGACGTGGGTGAAGAGCGCTTGCATGCCGATGCGCAGGCTTTCGTAGTCGCGGTCGACGGGTGTCCATGCGCTG
>DASWGE010000066.1:0-2391 GCA_036393895.1 Streptosporangiaceae bacterium
CAGCCGACTGCGGGAAGCTCGCGAACGGCAATATCCTGCGCGTGCTCCGCGACGGCGTGGACTCGGTCAGCTGAACGGCGACTCCGGCCTCGGCTGCTCGACTCCGTCCAGGTACAGGTCGACGCGCTCGTTGTAGAAGGCGGCGAGGCCGGCGATCTTCTGGCTCTCAGGCAGCGGCGTCCGGTAGGTCCACACGACGTCCTTGTGCAGGCGGCCGCCCACGGCGGCGGGCTTCGTGTCGAACGACCAGTACGACGCCGTGCCCTTGTACGGGCATTGCGTGCTGCGGTCCGAGGGCCGGAGCAGGTCCATCCGCAGCTCGGGGAGAGGCAGGTAATACCGCGGTGGCAGCCCGGTCTCGAACAGGATCCTCGGCTGGCTCGATTCCGCCACCGTGACGCCGTCAAGGTCCACCCGCACGAGCCGCGAGCTGGCCAGGATGTCGATCCTGGTGTAGGGGGAACGCGGGTGCACGTAGACGGGCTCATCCTCTTCGAGCCACTCGCTCATCGCGCCCCAGTCCAGTCTGACGGCATCGCGCAACTCGGCGACCGGCGAATCCGGGTATCGGCGAGCGGCGAGCTCGGCGGTGGCTGCAGCGGTCTTGACGTGCAGCAGCTCGGCCTCGCCGAGTCGCGGCCGGCGCTCTGATTGCCCGGCCGGGATCAGATCGGCCCTGATGTCGGCGGCTGGGATGTAGTAGGCCGGGTAACTGGTGTTCTCCCAGACCAGCAGCGGCGCTGAGGTGTCGGCGACCAGATCGCCTTCCAGGAATGCTCTGACCCGCTTCTGGCCGCGTTCGGTCCTTACGGCCTGGGTCGGCTCCGCAGACATGGGCCTCCTCGTGCTCGGAGCTAAGGCTATTGGGCTGTAGCGTCAGGGTATGCGGCTCGGCGTGCTGGACGTAGGTTCCAATACGGTGCATCTGCTCGTCGTGGACGCCCGCCAGGGCGCCAGGCCGCTGCCCGCGTTCTCGCACAAGGAGGAGCTGCACCTCACCGACTGCCTTGACGCGCAGAACAGGCTGACGTCCGACTGCGCCGGCCGGCTGCTGAAGTTCGTCAACGAAGCTCTCCAGATCGCCGAGGACAAAGGGGTGCAAGAGGTGCTGGCGTTCGCCACGTCGGCCGTCAGGGACGCGGCGAACAGCGATGAGCTGCTGGCCTGGATCGAGTCCGAGAGCAACGTACGCATCCAGGTGCTGCCTGGTACGGAGGAGTCCAGGCTGACATTCCTGGCCGCCAGGCGATGGTTCGGCTGGTCCGCCGGGCGGCTGCTGCTGCTCGACATCGGCGGCGGCTCGCTGGAGATCGCCTCCGGCCAGGACCAGGACCCGTCAGTAGCGGTGTCGCTGCCGCTCGGCGCGAACCGGCTGACCAGGGACTGGTTCACCAACGACCCGCCGGACCGGGAGCAGGTCCGCAGCCTTCGCAAGCACGTGCGGGTCGAGATCGCCGCGGCCGCGAGCGCGATCAGGTCGGCTGGGATGCCCGACCGTCACGTAGCGACCTCGAAAACGTTCAGGCAGCTCGGCAGGATCGCCGGGGCCGCCCCGTCGAGCGAAGGGCCGTACGTCAAGCGGGTACTCAAGCACTCCGATGTGACCGAGCTAGCCGACCGGCTTCCCAGCATGAGCGTCGAGGCCAGGAGCCAGCTTCCTGGCGTCTCGATGCTCAGGGCGCCGCAGCTGGCAGCGGGCGCGATCGTCGCCGACGCCGCGATGGACCTGTTTCAGGTGCCCGAGCTTGAGATCTGCCCGTGGGCGCTGCGCGAGGGCGTCATACTGCGGCGGATGGACAGCCTCAGCACGTAGCGCCGTCAGCCGTCAATAGCTCGGCCGCCGGCGCCCGCCCCGGTCTCATCGAGCACGCGTTCCGCGTTGCGAGCCTGGCGGATCTCTTCTGCCGCCTTCAACGCCGCTTCGGTCACGTGCTTTCCGGTCTCCCCGGCGTGGGGCTGGTACCTGGCCGCATCGAGGCGCTCGCCCTGCGCGGCCAGCGGATCGGCCGGGTCGCGATCCCGCGCCGAGGCCGCTGCGCCTGCCCTCGCCGGCCCCGCAGTCGGCGGCGTGGGCAGCGCGGGCGGCGCGGGTGGACGGCTAGCTGCGGCTGCGTGGACAGCGGGCACTTGCTCGGGCTTGTCGTCGCGCGCCGGCAGCTGGGCTGCCGCCGACCTTCCTTCTGCGGGCCCGGCCTGGCGTGGGGCGCGATGCGTGCCTGGCGGTACCTGCTCCTGCGCGCCTGCGCGTCCATCGGGAGCGGCGGCGCCGTTGCCTGCCTGCTGAACACCGAGAGCCCTGTTGACCTCGTCCTCAAGTGAGCCGCGCGACGCCTCGCCCGACACCAGGCTGGTGACCACGTCGCGGATTTCGGTCAGCCGCCTGACGGTCTC
>DASWGE010000067.1:0-3854 GCA_036393895.1 Streptosporangiaceae bacterium
CAGACCGGTGCCGTCCGGCGCAGTTCCGCGAACTCCTCGGCTGGAACGCGACGAGAGTAGAGGTCGGGATCGGTGAAGTCGAATCCGGGTGGTAGCTGCGGGTCGCCCATGGTTCCTCCCGACCGCCCCATCGTCACCTGCGACTGCAACGCGTTCTAGTGGGATTGAACCACGCCCGGCCGTGCCGGTGAACCTCCCACGGGACCGAAATCAAGAACACGTTCTAGTATGAGGGTGGCGTCGGAAGGCCGACCGGACGTGGCCAGTAGCTGCGTCCCTGGTCAGCAGGGAGGTAGCAGCCATGGGCACAGCCGTGATCGTTGAGGCCGTCCGCACCCCGATCGGCAAGCGCAATGGCAGCCTGTCCGGCATGCACGCCGCTGAGATACTCGGCGCTGCGCAGCGCGGCCTGGTGGAGCGGGCCGGGATCGAACCGGCGCTGGTCGAACAGATCGCCGGTGGCTGCGTCACTCAGGCCGGCGAGCAGTCAAATAACGTCACGCGCACCGCCTGGCTGCACGCGGGGCTTTCCCAGCAGACCGGGTGCCTGACGCTGGACGCCCAATGCGGCTCGGCGCAGCAGGCGGTGCATGTCATCGCCGGGTTGATCGCCGCGGGCGCGATCGACGTTGGCATCGCCTGCGGCGTAGAAGCGATGAGCCGGGTCCCGTTGGGGACGGCCGCGATGGCAGGCGGGACCAGTCCGCGCCCGGCGACATGGAACATCGACATGCCGAACCAGTTCGAGGCGGCCGAGCGGATCGCGAAGCGGCGCGGGCTCACGCGGGGCGACCTGGACGCCTTCGGGCTGCGCTCGCAGCACAACGCAGCCAGCGCTTGGGCGGCCGGCCACTTCGACCGCGAGGTAGTCCCGGTCAAGGCACCCCTGCTCGACGGCGACCGGCAGCCGACCGGCGAGAGCGCGACCGTCGACCGGGATCAGGGGCTGCGGGAGACGACCGCCGAGGGCCTGGCCGGCCTGAAGCCGGTGCTCGACGGCGGGTTGCACACGGCGGGTACATCGTCGCAGATCTCCGACGGCGCGGCCGCGGTGCTGCTCGTCGATCAGCGCCTGGCCCGCGACCTCGGCCTGCGACCGCGGGCCAGGATCGTGACGCAGTGCCTGATCGGCGACGAGCCCTACTATCACCTCGACGGCCCGGTCGCGGCCACTGAGCGGGTGCTGCGGCGCAGCGGCATGTCGATCGAGGACATCGACATTTTCGAGGTCAACGAGGCGTTCGCGTCGGTCGTGCTTTCCTGGATGAGCATGCACGGGCCTGATCCAGACCGCGTCAACGTCAACGGCGGCGCGATAGCGCTCGGCCATCCCGTGGGCAGCACGGGATCCCGGCTGCTGACCACGGCGCTGCACGAACTAGAGCGCCGCGACGCCAGCACCGCATTGATCTCGATGTGCGCCGGCGGCGCGATGGCCACTGCGACCATCATCGAGCGCATCTAACCCTGTTCCAGAGCGCACCGATGAACCCCTGATGGGCCTATAGCACCATCAGGGGTTCATCGATGTGCGGACCGGCGGAACTAAGCGGACCGGCGGGTCTCAGTTGTCCTCGATCTTGATGCCGAGGGCGCCGGCCAGGATCGCGGCTAGGGCCACTGCGTCGGGGCTGGTGATGATCGCGCCGCGCATGCTGGTTACCCCGCTGATCCCGGTCAGCTCGCAGTGCGCGAACCTCGCGCCCGTCATCCGTGCGCCAGAGAACTGCGCGGCGGCAAGGGTGCAGCCCACGAATCGGGCTCCGCGCAGATCCGCGTCGGCGAAGTCGGCCTGCTCCATCCTGCAGTCGGTGAACACGACATCAGCGAGCTTGCTGACCCGGAACGAGGACAGGTCGATCCGGCAACCCGTGAAGGTGACATCACGCAGGTGGTTGTCGAGCAAGGACAGGCCGGTCATCCGGCACGACGAAATCGCGACGCGGGTGAATGCGCTGTCCAGCGCACGCAGGTTGGCCAGATCGCAGCGATCGAAAGTCACGTCCCGCACCAGCGCGCGCCGGAGCTTGACCTGGCTGAGATTGACATTCGCGTACCGGCACGCCTCGATCTCCGCTCCAGCTGCCTCACGGCCAGACAGGTCGAGGTCGCTGAAGGCCAGCAGCTCGTAGACGCCGCTGTCCTCTAGGTCGTGGACTGAAGGATCGGCAGCTGCCAGATCGACGGGAAGGTCGGGCGCCGACGGCTCGCGCAATACCGCTTTCCGGCCCTTACCTCGTCGTTCCGGTCGGCCAGCCACCGCGTCATGCTACCGGCCATTACGGCCGCCATCGTGCGGGTCGAGCTACGGATGCTGGCTGCTGACCGAGATGACCTCGCCAGTCAGGTACGAGGCGTAGTCGCTGGCCAGGAAGACCATGACGTTGGCTACCTCCCACGGTTCGGCGGACCGGCCGAACGCTTCCCTCGTGACAAGCTGGTCCAGCGCGTCCTCGCCCATGACGTTCGACAGGAACGGATGCATCGCCAGACTTGGTGACACCGCGTTGACCCTGATGCCGTGCTCGGCGACATCCATGGCCGCGGACCTGGTCAGCGCCATCACGCCGGCCTTCGCCGCGGCGTAGTGTGCCTGACCTGGCTGGGCGCGCCAGCCGAGCACTGAGGCGTTGTTAACGACGGCGCCACCGCTCCCCTGAGCGACCATCTGCCGCAGCGCCGCCCGCGTACAGCGGAAAGTCCCGTTCAGCGTCACGTCGAGCACCCGCGACCACTGCTCCTCGGTCATCTCGAGCAGCGACGCCGTGCCGCCAAGTCCCGCGTTGTTGATCATCACGTCGATCCGGCCAAACCGCTGCACGGCGCCGTCTATCAGCGCCTGCACCTGCTCTTGGCTCGTGACATCGCAGGGTACCGACCACACCCGGTCGGCGCCGTGAATGGCGGCAAGCTCGTCATGAGTCGCGGCGAGCCGGGCCGCGTGTGCATCGCTCAACGCGAGGCTCGCGCCCTCGTCCAGGCAGCGACGCGCCGCAGCTCCCCCGATCCCGGTGCCGGCGGCCGCGGTAAGCACGACGACCTTGCCTGCCAGCAGGTCGTGTCCTGGTGGCGGAACGGCAGGCGGGAAGGGCATCAGGCCCGGTCCTGACCTCGTGCGGGCTCTCGCGGCAGCCCGAGCGCGCGGCTGGCGATGATGCCGAGCGGGATCTCGTCCGACCCGCCGCAGATAGTGTCGGCCCGGCTCAACGCCTCGTGCTCGCGGCCTGGGCCGCCAGCCCCGCGCAAACCGGCGAACCGGCCGGTCGGATGGCCCTGCATCACGCCTCCCGCTGCGCTTCGGCCCGGCCAGGCCGCATACCGGGGCGCTCAGCGTAGCAATCAGCGGATGGCGAGACAGCCGGAGACTCAGCGTTTACTCGGCGATCTGATCGTCCGCGGCCGCATGCAACCGAATCCGCGCAGGACTCGTCTGAACAATGTACGCGCGACAATGCGAGCACTTCGATGAATGCGAACGCTCAGCTACGGGGGGCAGGCTCATGACGCCCAGTCGATGGACCCGCTCAGTGTTGGCCGGCGTGGCTCTTGTTACGGTCGGCTGCTCAGCTAGCCCGGCAAATCCGGGTACCCACGCCCCTGTCCGCGCCGTTAATGCGGCCGCTGCCAGTGCCGTTGCGAGTATTTCTTGCCGGGCAACGACCGCTAGGGCGACGAAGCCGCTGCTGGCCGATTTCCGGCCCGTCGCCGTCGTCAGGTGCTACCAGAAGGCGCGCGGAATCGATGGCCGCGGACTGTGGCGCTTCAACGTGAAGCAGCGCGCAGATCATGGCCTTGGCAAGTTCATCGCGGCGCTGCGGCGCCCGTCGGTGAAGACTCCCCCTAACGTTATGTGC
>DASWGE010000068.1:0-2695 GCA_036393895.1 Streptosporangiaceae bacterium
AAGGGGGCCGCCAGGAACCTGGCGTCGCCGAGCAGATCGCTGGTGGTCCGCTCGGCGAACGCGAACTCGGCCTGGTCGTTGACCGTGACCGGGTACCCGTCTACGAAGGAGGCGTCGGCGCTCAGTCCGTGCCCCGAGGCGATCTGCCGCACCAGGCGCGGCGCCAGGTCCCTGACGCGATCACGCGCCTGCGCCGAGAACGTGCGGATGGTGGCGACGAACGCCGCGTCGTCGGGGATGACATTGTCGGTCGTGCCCGCGTGGAACGTGCCGACGGTCAGCACCACGGGATCGAAGACATCGAACCGCCTGGTCACCATCGTCTGCAGCGCGGTGACTAGCTCGCACGCCACCGGGATCGGATCGCTGGCCAGATGCGGCTGCGCGCCGTGCCCGCCGCGGCCGCGCACCGTGACGTACAGGGTGTCGGCAGCGGCCATGGCTGTCCCCGCCCGGCCCGCGACCACGCCGAGCGGCAGCACGCTGGACGCCACGTGCAGCGCGTAGGCGGCGCTCGGGCGCTCGCCCGCTGCGTCCAGCACGCCTTCGGAGATCATGATCCTGGCGCCGGCTGAGCCCTCTTCGCCGGGCTGGAACATGAAGATCACGTTGCCCGCGAGGTCCGCCTGCCTGGCGGAGAGCAGCCTCGCCGCGCCAGCCAGCATGGCCGTGTGGAGGTCGTGGCCGCAGGCGTGCATCGCGTCCGCAACCTGGGAGGAGTAGGGGACCCCCGTGCGCTCGGTCACGGGCAGCGCGTCCATGTCGCCGCGGAGCAGGACCGTCTTGCCCGGGCGGGCGCCGCGCAGCACGGCGGTCACCGAGCTCAGCGACTCCCCGCAGGTGATCTCGAGCGGCAGCCCTTCCAGTGCCGCGAGCACCTTGTGCTGCGTCTTGGGCAGATCGAGCCCGATCTCGGGCTCGGCGTGGATCGAGTGACGCAGCTCGGCGATCTCGCCGCTGATGGCGGCGGCGTCTTCCAGGATCCCAGCGGCCATCCGGACTCCTCCAGCGGTCGTTCGTGTCCGTGTCAGCATGACATAGCGGGATCAGGACGGCATAGCCAGGCCGCCGGCGCTTGCTCGGGATGGTCGCCCGGCCGCCGGTGACTGCCTAGACTGATTCGCACACCGCGCGACCGCGTGGTTCCTGCCGCGGGCGGCAGCGATCAGGCAGGCCACCGTCCGCGAATGGCAGCCGAGAACAAGGATGCGACGTGAACGCCGCCGGCTGGGACGCACTGGTCGTCCTTGCCTTCATCCTGATCGGCGGATTTTTCGCCGCCGCCGAGATGGCTCTGGTCTCGCTGCGTGAGGGCCAGGTCAGGGCGCTGGCGAAACGGGGCAAGCGCGGCCAGCGCGCGGCACGGCTGGCGCATGATCCCAACAGGTTCCTGGCCGCCGTCCAGATCGGCGTCACGGTCGCCACGTTGCTATCCGGAGCCTACGGCGCGGCCACCCTGGTGGAGGACCTCAGACGCTGGCTGGTCCACCAGATGCCCCGGAGCGTCGCTAACCCGCTCGCGTTTGTCCTCGTCACGTTGGTGATCGCGTTCTTCTCGCTGGTGCTTGGCGAACTCGCGCCCAAGCGGATCGCGCTGCAGCGGCAGGAGCGGATCTCGATCATCGCCGCTCCGGTGCTTGACCGCATCGCCGCACTGGCCAGGCCCGTGGTCTGGCTGATCGGCGGCTTCGTCAACCTGGTGGTCCGGCTGCTCGGCGGCGACCCGAAGGTCGGCCGGGGCACGATGAGCAGCGACGAGCTGCGCGATCTGGTCGCCGGGCACCAGAACCTGACCCCGGACGAACGGCACATCGTCAGCGAGGTCTTCGACGCGGGCAAGAGGCAGATCCGCGAGGTTCTCGTGCCGCGCACCGAGGTCGACTTCCTGCCAGCCTCGATGCCGCTGACCCAGGCGATCGCGGTCGCGGCCCGGGGAACGCATTCCCGCTTCCCGGTTTTCGAGGACTCCTACGACGACGTGATCGGCTTCGTGCACGCCCGCGACCTGCTCGATCCTGGCCACAACGGGTCCGTCAGGGTCGGTGATATCAAGCGGCCGGTGAAGATGCTGCCGACCAGCAAGACCGTGATGTCGGCGCTATCGGAGATGCGCAGGGACCGAGCCCACCTGGCGATCGTCGTCGACGAGTACGGCGGCACGGCAGGCATCGTCACTCTCGAGGACCTAGTCGAGGAGCTGATCGGCGACATCCAGGATGAGTACGACGTTGAGGGCCGCCCGTCCCGCCGGCTGCGCACCGGCGAGATCGAGGTCGACGGGCTGATGAACCTGGACGACTTCGCCGAGCAGACCGGCATAGAGCTACCGGACGGCCCGTATGAGACGGTGGCCGGCTATCTCCTGGCCGCCCTCGGCCACCTGCCGCAGCTGGGTGAATCGGCCGAACTCGACGGGACCCGGCTGACCGTCACAGAGCTGGACGGCCGCCGGATTTCCAGAGTCAAGGTCACCGAGTCGGCGTCGCCGCCAGCGCAGCCAACGTGGAGCGAGACCGCGACCCAAGTAAGCTGACGCGGTGTACCACTCCGACGTCACCGGCCCGGTTCTCGTGGTGGACTTCGGGGCCCAGTACGCCCAGCTCATCGCCCGGCGCGTCCGGGAGTGCCAGGTCTACTCGGAAATCGTCCCGTCCACGATATCGACCGACGAGATCGTGCAGCGTAAACCGGCCGC
>DASWGE010000069.1:0-10308 GCA_036393895.1 Streptosporangiaceae bacterium
GCACCGAGATCGGCTGCCCCGGCTGGTGACGTACCAGCCAGAGCAGGTCGTCCTGATGGCGCAACTGCGGGCTGCTGTCCCAGGCCGGTGGTCCGGGCGGCGCTTGGTAGTTGCCGGGCGGCACGACTACAGCAGCGAACATCGGCACGTTGGTCAGCGCCAGCTGCAGTGCGCAGTACCCGCCCGACTTGTCGCCGAGCAGTGCCCACCTGGTGCGCTGGGTGTTGCCCCGGTAGCCGGAGCCGATCGCGGTCCGCAGGTCCTGGGTGAAGAACAAAGCCGCCTGTGGTCCGCCCGGGATGTTCAGGCAGCCTGGATCCGATCTGACACTGGGTGGGAGCATGACCACGATGACTGGCTGGAGCCGGCCGGCGACGATCCGCATGGCGGTGCTGGTGGCCAGGCGTCCCGGGCCATACGGAGATGCAGCGTTGAGCTGCGACGCTGCGATCGTCAGGATGACTGGATACTGCCTGGGCCGCCGGGCGGCATCCCGGTAGCCGGGCGGAAGGTAGATGTGCCCGCCGACGGTGAGTCCGGACAACTCGCCGCGAATCAAGACTGTCTGGAGAGTTCCTGCTGACCGCCGTCGGCCAGGCACCCTGACCGATCGGGTGGATAGCACTGACACCAGGGCTGATGAGCCCGTCGCGCCATGGCTCACGGCCGCCAGGGTCCCACCGCCTGTGTACCGGCCGAGCAGGTCGGACCAAGAGGAGTAGAAGTTGTTGGACCGGTTAACCATCACGAAGGTCAGGCTGAGAATGGACGCTTGAACCGCGCAGAGAGCAAGCACTCGCAGGGCAACTCGCTGTGCGCCGGGTCCGGCAAGCCTCGGCCACGTGCCGAGCACTCCGGCGAAGAGCAGTCCAGCGACAACTGCCAGCAGTGCGATTAGGACGTGGCTGGTCAGGCCCGGCACGGGTAACCTCCGATCAGCGGACTCGATCTCATTGGGAGGACTCTTACCCGTTGCGCGACGTGCCTGCGCAACCAATTTGGATGGGGACCACGTCACTCCCGCCGACCGATCGCGTCCCGCGGAAACCGTATTCTGAGGCGGTGGTACGCTCCCTAGTTTCGGTTTCCGGCGGGATCGCGCTGACTACGCATGAGGTCGGGCGGTCGACGCATTTGCGCTCTGACGAGGACTGGCTGGCGAAGACTTGGGGCGAGCCTGGCACTCGTGTCCTCGTCATCGAGGATGGCCAGGCACTCGCCAGGATCGGTGAAGGCACGGCCGAGCTCATTTTCGTCTCACCCCAGGAGGCGCCCCAGGGGACCAGGTTCCTGCTCGGCGTCGACTCCGACGGCGTGGCCTACTTCGGCGTCGCCGGGCCCATCACCGGGGGCGATTCGATCCTGCGCCGGGCCGGGCTGCGCGAGGCCGGAACGTTGCTGACCGACCGGGACGCCGGGCTCATGACCCACGCCGTCGCACTGGCCAACTGGCACGCCGTTGCGGGCTTCTGCTCGCGCTGCGGTAACCCAACCAAACCAGAAATGGCCGGCCACTCCCGGCGTTGCACGGTCGACGCCAGCGAGCATTTCCCTCGCTGCGACCCGGCGGTGATCATGCTGGTCACCGACCCTGATGACCGGTGTTTGCTAGCCAGGAACGCGCAATGGCCGCAGCGGCGGGTCTCCGTGCTGGCCGGTTTCGTCGAGCCTGGCGAGTCGGCCGAGCAGGCGGTCGCGCGCGAGGTACACGAGGAGACCGGCGTCATCGTGTCGACTGTCACCTACGCGGGCAGCCAGCCGTGGCCGATGCCGCACAGCCTGATGCTGGGGTTCCGCGCGGAGGCGACCACCACCGCGATCACCGTCGACGACGACGAGATCGCCGAAGCGAACTGGTTCAGCCGCGATGACCTGCGGGCCGCGCTGCTCGCCGGCGATCTGCTGATGCCGCCGTCGCTGTCAATCTCGCGCTGGCTGATCGAGACCTGGTACGGCACCGAATTGCCTGCGCCTGTTACCCGAGCGCCCGGTACCTGAGCAGCGGCCGACGGCCGCGCCGTTACCTGAGCAGCAGCCGCGCCGCGAGCTCAAGCTGGCGGGTCACATCGGTCGCCGATGCGCGGCGCGTTACCCAGGCGACCAGGTTGGACAGCCAGACGTCACCGATCACCCGCGCTATGGCTCGCTCGTCGCTGGTCGGCTCGCCGTCGTGCATGGCGTTGGTCAGCATCTGCTCCAGCAGAGCGGCAACCGCGTTGACCTCGCTGGCGGCGCTCGGGTCGGCGAACATGAAGGCCCGGGTGATGGCCTCGGTGAGCAGCGGCTCGCGCTGCATGTTCTTGGTGACCTTGTTCAGCACGTAGATGATTCGGTCGGCCGGCACCTCACCGGGGATCGGCCGCTTGTCCAGCTTCTCTTTGGTCCGCTCGAACTCCCTGATCAGCCCGGAGACCAGCAAGTGGATCTTGGAAGGAAAGTACCGGTATAGGGTGCCAAGCGCGACGTCGGCCCGCTCGGCGACCTCCCGCATCTGCACGGCGTCGTAGCCCCCCTTGGAAGCCAGCGCCAGGGTCGCGTCGAGTATCCGCTTCCGCCGCTCCCGCTGCGCCGCCGAGCCAAGCTCGCTGTCGGCCGGACCGGTTGAGGTCACAGGCGCGGCAAGGGTCTTCTGAGCTGTCATCTAAGCCTCTCGTCGTGTCGGCACCGCCGGAGCGTCGCCGATCGTCCCCGTGTTCCTGAGCTCTGCCGCATCGCGCCGCGAGGATTTGCCCCGGCGCGTCGGAATGGCCGATGCGGACGCTGCCTCGCGAGCTCAGGCTGGCCTCGCTGGCTCAGGCTGCCCGCGAGCTCAGGCTGGCGACGCGCTAGCCGTTGTTAGTGTAACGTGTTCTAATTTTCTGTGCGCCGGAGCGTCAGGAGCAGCAGGAGGAGCAGTGCCCATCGCCGTCACAGCCGAGCAGATGGCGATCGCCGAGTCCGTTGCTCGGTGGGCGAAGCGGGCCGGCCCGATCGCCGCCGTCCGCGGGCTTGAGACGAGTGGCGGACGGACGAGCGGTGCCGCCGACCCGGCCATGGCTCGGGGGCCGGAGGCGGCTGCCGTGGGCGACTGGGCCGGGCTGACCGAGCTTGGCATCTTCGCGATCGGGATACCGGAGGACATCGGCGGGGCGGGCGGCACGACTGCCGACGTCGCAGTCGTTGTCGAGCAACTCGCCGCCGTGCTCGCACCGGGCCCGGTGCTGCCGACGCTGCTCGCAGGGCTCGTGCTGGCCAGGTCGGCCAGTACCGCCGGCCACGAGTTGAATTCGCTGCTGGCGGCGCTGGCGGCGGGCGCGGCCACGGCCGCCGCCGCCCCGACGGCCGACGGCGTGACCGGAACCGTGACGGCCGACGGGATCCTGCGGGTCAGCGGCACAGCGAGCGTCGTGCTCGCGGCTGGCGACGCCGCGCACCTCCTGCTCGGCGCGATAACCGGCTCCGGCCCGACCTGGTTCATCCTCGATGCTGGACAGCCGGGCGTACGGCTGACACCCCGGTCGCCGGTGGACTTCTCCCGGGCGCTGGCTGACGTCCGGCTAGATGACGTCGCCGTGCGCCCCGGCATGGTGCTCGACGGCGCCAGCCCGCGGCTCGTTCCCGACCTGGCCGCGACGCTGGCCGCCGCCGAGGCCTCGGGCGTCGCGACCTGGTGCAGCCAGACCGCGACCGAGTACGCGCGGACGAGGCAGCAGTTCGGCCGGCCGATCGGGTCGTTCCAGGCGATCAAGCATCTATGCGCCCAGATGCTCTGCCGGGCCGAACTCGCGACCGCGGCGGCGTGGGATGCGGCGTGCGCGGCGGATCAGGGAGCAGACGAGCTGTCGCTGGCGGCAGCCGGTGCCGCCGCGGTCGCGCTCGATGCCGCAGTGGACAACGCGAAAGATTGCATCCAGGTGCTTGGCGGGATCGGGTTCACCTGGGAACACGACGCGCACCTGTACCTGCGCCGCGCTCTGTCGCTGCGTAGCCTGCTGGGCGGCAGCGGGGCCTGGCGGTCAAGGACCGCTGGTCTGGCCCTGGCCGGCGCGCGCCGGCACCGGCTCGGGCAGCGAATTCCTGGTGACAACGAGAGCGCAGGTGCGGATCAACCGCGCGGGGCCGGGCAGGCGTTCGGCGATGACGAGATCGCGGGCGCCGAGCACATCCGCGCGGCGGCGCGGGTGGTCGCCAGCGCCGTGTCCGCCACGCCGCCTGATCACTGGCGCGAAGGGCTGGCCGAGCTCGGGTACGCGGCGCCGGCCTGGCCGCCGCCCTACGGCCTGTCCGCCGGCCCGGCGGCGCAGATGATCATCGATGAGGAGCTGGCCAGGGCCGGGATCGAGCGACCCGACCTCGGCATCGGAGGGTGGGCCATCCCGGCAATCCTCGCGCACGGCACCGCGGAGCAACTCGACCGGTTTGCGGGGCCGACACTTCGCGGCGAGATCGTCTGGTGCCAGTTGTTCAGCGAGCCTGAGGCTGGTTCCGACCTGGCATCACTGCGGACCAGGGCAGTCAGGGTGAAGGGGGATAGCGAAGGGGGCACGGGGAGGCTGGCCAGGGGTGGGGGCTGGCGGCTGACCGGGCAGAAGGTCTGGACTTCGCTGGCCCGGGAGGCGGACTGGGCGATCTGCCTGGCCCGCACGGACCAGGCAGCGCCGAAGCACAAGGGCATCACGTACTTCCTTGTCCCGGTGCGCGACGCTGGCATCGACGTGCGCCCGCTGCGTGAGATCACCGGCCGCGCGATGTTCAACGAGGTTTTCCTCGACGACGTGTTCGTGCCGGACGACTGCGTGGTCGGCCAGCCGGGTGAGGGCTGGCGGGTCGCGCGCACGACCCTCGCGAGCGAGCGCGTCGCAATGGTGCGCGAGGCAGGGCTCGGCGAGGACGCCGAGAAACTGCTCGCGGCTGCTGCGGAAGGCGGGGGAGTGACTGACCCCGTGGTGGCTGACCAGATCGGGGCCAGGCTGGCCGAGGGCCTGGCACTGTCCGTGATGGATGACCGGCTCGCCAGCGCCGTGGCCCGGGGCGCGGAGGCGGGCCAGACCTCTGCGGTTCGCAAGCTGCTCGGGGTCGCGCACCGGCAGGCGGTCGCTGAGACGGCGCTCGCCTTGTCCGGGCTCCAGGGAGCAGCTGCCGACGGTCGCGCGGCCGATGCAGTCGACCGCTTTCTGCTGACCAGGTGCCTGAGCATCGCGGGCGGCACCACCCAGATCCTGCTGTCGCTGGTTGCCGAACGCGTGCTCGGCCTGCCCAGGGAGGAGACCCGCTGAATGAACTTCGAGCTGGATGAGGCCCAGAGCGTAATCGCGGCCTCGGCTGCTGAGGTTCTCCGCGAGGCCGATCCGGCGGCGGCATGGCAGGCGCTTGCCAAGGCCGGACTGCTCGCGCTGACGCTGCCTGGCTGGATGGGCGGCGACGACCTCGGCGCAGGCGCGGCCGCGGTCCTGCTCACCGAGGTCGGCAGGCAGGCTGCGCAGGTCCCGGCGCTGGCGACGATCATGCTCGGATCGCTGCCCGTCGTCCGCTGGGGCAGCCGTGAGCTGCAAGAACGCATCCTGGCCGGGGTGGGCGCGGGGGAGACAATCCTCACGGCGGCCGTCCGGGAACGGTCGACCGGCATGCCGGCCATTCCAGCAACGGTGGCGGTGCTGGACGGTGCCAGCTCGGGGACAGTCACCGGCACGAAAGTCGGGGTGCCCTACGCCGGCCAGGCGAGCTGGATCCTGGTCCCGGCGGCAGTGCTGGCTGACGCAGGCAAGGACGAGATTGACGGTCAGGACGAGGCTGACGGCCCGGCCGCACACGCTGACCGCGCTGTCGTGGTGGTGCAGGCAGCGGGACTTGGCGTCAGCGTCGCAGCGACACCGTCGTCAGGCGGAACGCCGGAGTACACGGTCCGGCTGGACGCCGCCCCGATCGCCGGAGTTCTCGGGGCTGACGGCGGAGCCGCAGCGACCGGCGCCGCTGGGGCGGGGGCCCGGGACGGCGAGCGCTGGGCGGCGGCTGTTGACGACCTGTACCTGCTCGCCCTCGCTGGGGCGGCCGCGATGGCCGACGGGGCCGTCGCCGGAGCTCTCGACCTGACCGCGAAGTACATCGCGAGCCGCGAGCAGTTCGGCCGACCGCTGGCCACGTTCCAGGCGGTCGCCGGTCAGGTCGCCGACGTCTACATCGCCAGCCGGACACTGCATCTCGCCTCGGTCTCGGCATGCTGGCGGCTCGCGGCGGGCCTGGAGGCCAGCGAGGACGCCGGTGTCGCGGCGTACTGGCTCGCCAGGGAAGCGCCGGCCGCGCTGCGGACCTGCCATCAGCTGCACGGCGGAATCGGCCTGGACATCAGCTATCCGCTGCACCGCTACTCGGCGATGATCACCGACCTGGCCAGGTTCGTCGGCGGCGCGGACTGCCGTCTTGAGGCGCTGACCGCGGAGGACTCCGGGCCACTGCGGGCTGGCGGCGGGGCACTGCGGGTTGGCGGCGGGCCACTGCGGGCTGGCGGCGCGCCACAGGCGGGCATGTTCATCGGGCTGACGGAGTCTCAGCTCGCGTTGCGGGATGAGCTCAGGGCCTACTTCGCCGGGCTCGTCTCGCCCGCCGAGCGCGAGGCCATGGGCACCGACCGGCACGGCAAGGCCTACCAGCAGCTGATCCGGCGGATGGGCAGCGACGGCTGGCTCGGCGTCGGCTGGCCAGCGCAGTTCGGCGGACGCGGGTTCGGCCAGATCGAGCAGCAGATCTTCGTGAGCGAGGCGGCCAGGGCAGACGTGCCGCTGCCCGCGGTGACGCTCCAGACGGTCGGGCCGACGCTGCAGGCGTACGGAACCGCTGAGCAGAAGGCGATGTTCCTGCCCAGGATCCTCGCGGGAGAGGTGCACTTCGCGATCGGCTACACCGAGCCGGGCGCAGGTACCGACTTGGCCGCGCTGACCACCCGCGCGGTCAGGGATGGTGACGAGTACATCGTCAACGGCCAGAAGATCTTCACGACCGGGGCGCACGACGCCGACTACATCTGGCTGGCCTGCCGCACCGATCCGGACGCCCCCAAGCACAAGGGGATCTCGATCCTGATCGTGGACACCACTGATCCTGGGTTCTCGTGGACGCCGATCATCACGTGCGATGGCGCGCACCATGTGAACGCCACCTACTACGCCGATGTCCGGGTTCCTGCCAGCATGCGGGTCGGGGCAGAGAACCAGGGCTGGCGGCTGGTCACGACTCAGCTCAATCACGAGCGGGTCATGCTCGGGCCGGCCGGCCGGCTCGGTGTCTTGTACGACCGGACCCTGGGCTGGGCCTCGGCAGCCCGCGGGCCAGACAGGCGCCCCATCGCCAGCCAGCCCGACGTTCGGCGTGCGCTCGCCGAGATCGGCGCGAACCTGCGGGTCAACGAGTTGCTCAACTGGCAGGTCGCTGCCTCCGACACCGTGGAGATCGCCGATGCCTCTGCTACCAAGGTTTTCTCCTCCGAGCGGATACAGCGATTCGGACAGCTGCTCATCGACGTCGTGGGCAGGCACGCCGATCCGGCCGACGAGGCGGCTGCCGACCTGATGACGTGGCTGGACGTGCAGCACAAGCGGAACCTGGTGCTGACCTTCGGCGGCGGGGTGAACGAGGTGCAGCGCGAACTGATCGCGGTAGCCGGGCTGCGGCTGCCGCGAGTACCGCGATGAGAAAGACGGCGGCCTTGATCCGTGCTGAAGCCGAGCGGATCATGGCGCTCGGCGAAAGCAGCCCGCGCATCGCCCGCGACCCGGTCAACCTGCCCATCATCGAGAACTGGGTCGAGGCCATCGGCGACACCAACCCCGTCTATACCGACGCCGGGTTCGCGGCCGCCTCGGCGCACGGCGGACTGGTAGCGCCCCCGGCAATGACACAGGTCTGGACGATGGCTGGTCAGCGCCGTACCGCCGATGCCAGCGACCCGACGAGCCAGATGGTGGCGGTACTGGAGGACGCCGGGTACACGTCCGTCGTCGCGACCAACTCCGACCATGTGTTCCGCCGCTACGTGCGGCTAGGCGAGCGGCTCAGCCTGCGGGTCAGCCTCGCTGACCTGATCGGCCCCAAGCAGACGGCTCTAGGCGAGGGCTGGTTCTTCACCACCCGCAATACCTGGTACAGCGGCGGCGAAATCGTCGCCACGATGGATTTCCGGATCCTGAAATTCCGGCCTCCGGCGGCGGGCGAGGGGCGACGGGCGAGCACGGACCCACAGGCTAAAGTGCCGCCCGCCACGCCTCCGAGCGCGACACCGCCGGATGCCGGAGCCGTGATCCGGCCCGTCGTCTCGCCCGACACCAGGTTCTTCTGGGACGGCATGTTGGCACGCGAGCTGCGGATTCAGCGTTGCTGTGAATGCGGAACGCTGCGGCACCCGCCTGGGCCAATGTGCCCGGAGTGCGGGGGGTTCCGGGGTGTCGTCCCCCCGGGGCGGCAGCGCGGGGGGTTCCGGGGGGTCGTCCCCCCGGGCCAGCAGGATGGCTCAGCCGATCCCGGCTACGTCGCGGCGGCTGGCACCGGCACAGTTTTCAGTTACGTCGTGCATCATCATCCGCCTGTGCCCGGCAAGCGGCTGCCGATTGTGATCGCGCTGGTCGAGCTCGACGAGGGCGTCCGCGTGCTCGGCGAGATGACGGCAGTCAGCCCGGAAGAGGTCAGGATCGGCATGCCAGTGCAGATCGAGTACTTGCGGGTCGATGACGGTCTAACCCTGCCGGCCTGGCGGCCCAGGCAGGTTGCCCGCGGTCACGCCACAGGGCCGGACGAACTGCCCGCGATGGTGGTCGAGGTGACCCCGACGTTCGTCGTCGCCTCCGCCCTGGCGACCCGCGACTTCACGCCCGTGCACCACGACGTTGGCTTGGCGGTCGCCAACGGCAGCAAGGACATCTTCCTCAACATCCTCACCGACACCGGCCTTGTCCAGCGGTTCATCACGCAATGGGCTGGGCACCAGTCGATCGTCCGCGAGATCTCGATCAGGCTCGGCGTCCCGTGCTACGCGGGCGACACGCTGACCTTTACCGGCTACGTCGCCGGGCGGACGCCGGGCCGCTGCGGTGGCCGCTGCCGGGTCAAGGTCACGGGCCGGTGCAGCCTCGGCGACCACATCATCGCCACCGCGCTCCTTGACGTACCAGGGAGTGCGGGCTGATGGCGCCGGCCCGGCCGCCGGCCGCGGCGATCGTCGGCATCGGGGCGACCGACTTCTCCAAGGACTCGGGCCGCAGCGAGCTCCGGCTGGCCGCCGAGGCTGTCAGGGCTGCGCTGGACGACGCTGGCCTGCGTGCGGCAGACGTCCAGGGTCTGGTTACTTTCACTATGGACAGTAATGCGGAGGTGGCGGTCGCCCGCGAACTCGGTATCGGGGAGCTGACCTTCTTCAGCCAGATTGGCTATGGCGGCGGAGCCGCATGCGCGACCGTCCACCACGCCGCGATGGCAGTCGCCACAGGCGCGGCCGACGTGGTGGTCTGCTACCGGGCGCTGAATGAGCGGTCGGGCCGCCGGTTCGGCCAGGTGTCCGCGGGCGCGGCACAGGCGCCGACGTCGTCGGGGATCGACAACGGCTGGCACTACCCGATGGGCCTGTCCACCCCGGCCGCCACGGTGGCGATGGCGGCCAGGCGATACATGCACGCCTGCGGCGCGACCAGTGCCGACTTCGGGACCGTCGCGGTCGCCGACCGGCGGCACGCCGCCACGAACCCGAATGCGTGGTTCTTCGGCAAGCCGATCACCCTGGCCGACCACCAGGCCTCGCGCTGGATCGCCGAGCCGGTGCGGCTGCTCGACTGCTGCCAGGAGAGCGACGGCGCGGTCGCTGTGGTCGTGACCAGCCTGGAGCGGGCGCGGGACCTGCGAGCCGGGCCGGCCGTGATCCTAGCCGCGGCCCAGGGCAGCGGGCCAGGCCAGTTCACCATGACCAGCTACTACCGCGACGAGATGACCGGGCTGCCTGAGATGGGCGTGGTCGCGCGGCAGTTGTGGCGGCAGGCCGGAACTGGACCGGACGACATCAGGACAGCGATCCTGTATGACCACTTCACGCCGTATGTTCTGATGCAGCTCGAAGAGCTGGGTTTCTGCCCGCGCGGTGAGGCGCGGCACTTCATCGCCGGCGGGGCGATCGAGATCGGCGGGCGGCTGCCACTTAATCCGCATGGCGGCCAGCTCGGTGAGGCGTACATCCACGGCATGAACGGGATCGCCGAAGCCGTCAGGCAGGTGCGCGGGAACTCGGTCAACCAGGTACCAGGAGATGGTCCCGTCCTGGTGACCGCAGGAACGGGAGTTCCTACCAGCGGCCTG
>DASWGE010000070.1:0-3227 GCA_036393895.1 Streptosporangiaceae bacterium
GGTCACCGAAGCTGCCGTGATCGGCCTGCCGCACCAGGCGCTCGGCGAGGAGGTCGGAGCCGCGGTAGTCATCAAGCCCGGCGCCGATATCACCGCCACCGAGCTGCGCGACCACGTGAAAGCTCAGGTGGCCGCGTACAAGTACCCGCGCGCGGTCTGGCTCGTCGACGCACTGCCGAAGGGCCCGACCGGCAAGATCCTCAAGCGGGAGATCGTTCCTCCTGCAGACCTGGACCTGCGGTAGCGCCGGACCAGCCGGGACTACACCTGAACTGATCGGGGACTACAGATGACCAGCACGGCAGGAACCCCGGATGCCGCCGAAGAGCTCGCTGACCAGGCGGCGCCGCTCGACGCGCTGCTCGTCGACGCCGCGCTCGGCACGCTGCGCCGGTTCGTGCCCGACGCATCGGCCGCCAGGCTGGCGGTCAGCCTCGTCCGGAGGCCGCTGACCACGGGCCGGCGGCTGCGCGGGCTGGCCTCCGAATTCGCGCGAATCGGGGCGGGCACCTCGGAGCTGGCGCCCGCCAAACGGGACCGCCGGTTCACCGATCCGGCCTGGATGACTAATCCGGTGCTGCGGCGGACCGTGCAGGCGTACCTGGCGGCCGGGCAGGCCGCGGACCAACTGGTCGCCGACGCCGCACTGGAATCGCGCGACGAGAGACGGATCCGCTTCGGCGTGGACAACCTCGTCGAGGCGCTGTCGCCGAGCAATGTGCCGCTGCTGAACCCGCTCTCCGCCAGGGCGGTTGTCGACACCGGCGGGCTGAACATCGCGCGCGGCGGGCTTAGCTTTCTGCGCGATCTGGCGTCGCCGCCGCGCATACCGGAGATGGTGGACAGGTCGGCGTTCGAGGTGGGCCGCAACATCGCGGTCACGCCGGGCGAGGTGGTGCTGCGCACCGAGGTGCTCGAGCTGATTCAGTACCGCCCGCAGACCGAGCAGGTTAAACAGGTCCCCCTGCTGATCGTGCCGCCGACGATCAATAAGTTCTATGCCCTGGACCTGGCTCAGGGCCGCAGCATGATCGAATACCTTGTCCGCGGCGGCCAGCAGGTGTTCGTGCTTTCGTGGCGGAATCCGGACGCCAGGCACGCCGGCTGGGGGCTGGACGCCTACGTTCAGGCGGTGCTTGACGCGCTCGGCGCGGTCGAGCGGGTCTGCGGCGTCGGCCGCACCGCCCTGATGGGAGTCTGCGCGGGCGGCATCATCGCCAGCATCACCGCCGCCCACCTTGCTGCCATCGGGCAGCAGGACCGGCTGGCCTGTTTCGGTCTCCTCGTCACGGTGCTCGACACCGCCAACGCGGGCACCGTGGGAGCCCTGGTCGACCGGCGCCTGGCGGCGGCGGCGAAGGCGATGTCCAGGCGCCGCGGCTACCTGGACGGCCGCGCTCTGGCTGAGGTGTTCGCGTGGCTCCGCCCCGGCGACCTGATCTGGAACTACTGGGTCAATAACTACCTGCTCGGCAAGAAGCCTCCGGCCTTCGACATCTTGTTCTGGAACGCCGACACCACCCGGATGAGCGCCACGCTGCACGCCGACTTCGTCGACCTGGCGATGGACAACAAGCTCGTCACGCCGGGCGCACTGACGGTTCTCGGCACGGATATCGACCTGGCGAGAATCGATGTCGACGCCTACATCGTGGCGGGCATCGCGGACCACATCACGCCCTGGCAGAACTGCTACCGCAGCACGCAACTGCTTGGCGGCGAATGCCGGTTCATCCTGTCCACCAGCGGCCACATCGCCGCGCTCGTCAATCCGCCTGAAAACCCGAAGGCCACCTACCAGACCGGGAAGGCCAACCCGGCTGACCCCGAGGACTGGCTGAAGGCCGCGCAGGCCGAACAGGGAAGCTGGTGGCCCGACATGCTGGCGTGGCTGGCGGAACGCTCGGGCGCAACCAAACCAGCGCCGGACCAGCTCGGCGGCGGCGGGCTGCGGCCGATCGCCCCGGCACCGGGCACATATGTCTTCGATAGCTGACAGGGGTGAGGCGATGTACACCGGCATCGGCCGCTCGCTCGGGACCGACTACTTCAGGATCGCCGACCAGCTTTCCCGCGAGGAGCTCAGGTTGCTGCGGCGCACCCGCGACTTCGTGGACGACGAGGTGCTGCCGGTGATCAACGGTTACTGGGAGCGGGCTGAATTTCCATGGCCGCTCGTGACGAAGCTGGCCGAGCTCGAGATCGTCGGTGACGGCATCGTCGGATACGGGTGCCCGCCGATGAGCCCCATCGCCACCGGGCTCGTGCACATGGAGCTCAACCGCGGCGACGGCAGCCTCGGCACGTTCCTCGGTGTCCAGGCCGGCCTGGCGATGCAGTCGATCGCGATGCTCGGATCCGAGGAGCAGAAAAACCGCTGGCTGCCGGCGATGGCACGGCTGGAGAAGATCGGCGCGTTCGCGCTCACCGAGCCGCTGCATGGCTCGGATTCGGTCGCGCTCGAGTCCTCCGCCCACCGCGACGGCGACGACTGGGTGCTGAACGGCGCGAAGAAGTGGATAGGCAACGGCACGCTCGCCGACGTGGTCGTGGTGTGGGCCCGTGACACGGCCGACGGCCGCGTCAAGGGCTTTCTGGTCGAGAAGGGCACGCCGGGTTACGACGCGAGGCGGATCGATGGCAAGGGGTCGCTACGCGCGGTCTGGCAGGCCGAGATTTCGCTCTCCGACGTGCGGGTGCCCGAACGCAGCCGGCTGCCGGGCGCAAAAAGCTTCAAGGACACCGGCCGGGTGCTGGCCGGGACCCGGAACGCGGTGGCGTGGGCAGCGCTCGGCCACGCGACCGCCGCCTACGAGATCGCCGTGGCCTACTGCCAGCAGCGGCAGCAGTTCGGCAAGCCGCTGTCGAGCTTCCAGATCGTGCAGGACAGGCTGGTTAAGATGCTCGCCGAGGTCTGCTCCATGCAGCTGTACTGCCTGCGGCTCGGGAGGCTGATCGAGGAAGGGAGCCTGACCGACACGATCGCTGCGATCGCGAAGATGAACAACACCCGCAAGGCACGCCAAGTAATCTTCGAGGCCAGGGACCTGCTTGGCGGCAACGGGATCCTGCTCGACTTCCACGTGATGCGGCACATGGCCGACATCGAGGCGATCCACACCTACGAGGGCACCGAGACCATCCAGACGCTCATCGTCGGCAGGGACATCACCGGTGCCAGCGCCTTCGCCTGACGACGCCGCGATCCGCTTCGTCGACATCGACGC
>DASWGE010000071.1:0-4873 GCA_036393895.1 Streptosporangiaceae bacterium
CTTGGCGGCACAGGATCCGGGCTGCCGGAAGCCGGGAACGCGACCGCGCGGAGCGCCTCGATGAGCCGCGCAGCCTGATCATCGGACAGGGCGCCGAGGAAGCGCCGCTCGGCGTCGGCGCCGGCCCTCGATGCGTCACGAAGCGTGGCCCAACCCAGATCGGTGAGCTGGACTACGTTCTTGCGCCGGTCGTCCTGATCCTTTCTGCGTTGCACGAGGCCCTTGCCCTCCAGGTCGTCGATGAGCATGACCATGGTGGTCCGGTCCACTCCCAGGCGGAGCGCGACGTCCTGCTGGGATAGCGGTACCTGGCTGTCGATCGCGATGAGCACGGCGCACTCCCGCCCGGTGACGCCGTACGGCGCCATCCCCGCGCTCGTCAGCTCGGCGAGCCGTAGCTGTGCGTGCTTGAGCAGGTAGCCAAGGCGGCTCGCCAGCGCTGGCAGCGGCGCGGGCTCTGGTCGCGGCCCGCTGGATCGTGAAAAAGTCACGGCGACAGTTTATAGTAGGGCTGATTATCAGTAATATTGACGATCAGGTCCAGTGACGATATGACCCGACGCGGAAGGACTCCGGCGATGGCAGTAGCGCCTCTGGGGATCAGCTTTGGCATCAAGACCAGCCAGATGGGGTTGAGTTATGCCGAAGCCCAGAGGGTCTGGCGCGAGGCGGATCAGCTTCCGGCGTTCGAGCACGCGTGGCTCTGGGATCACATGATCCCGCTCCGCGGGGACGTCAGGGCGGATGCGCTGGAGGCTTGGACGCTACTCGCCGCACTCGCCGCCCAGACGACCAGGCTGCGCCTCGGCGTCATCGTGACGAGTAACCGGCTGCGCTCCCCGGCCTTGCTGGCGAAAATGGCTGCCACGGTCGACGTGATCGCCGACGGTCGGCTGATCTTCGGGATCGGGACCGGGGGCAGCCGGACGGGCGGGCACAATCCCGCGGAGCGGGAGTTCGAGGCCTACGGCGTCCCGCTAGTCTCGCCTGGTCAGGCCGTCAGGGATCTCGCTGAGTCATGCGATCTCATCCGCCGGATGTGGACCACGAGCGAGCCGTTCGACTTCGACGGGCCCTCGATCCGGCTCCGTGGAGCCGTCTGCGAGCCCAAGCCGGTGCAGAAGCCCCACCCGCCGATCATGATTGGCGGGCAGGGTGACCGCGTCCTGCGCATCGTGGCCGAGCACGCCGACATCTGGAATTACCCGGGGTCGCCCGGCGAGCAATTCCGACTGCGCGACCAGGTCCTGAACGAACACTGCTCGGCCATCGGCCGCGACCCGGCCACCATCGCGCGCTCGATGCAGATCATCGTCCGCTGTGACGAACCTGGCGCACCTGCGACCGCTCGCGCCGAGTTGCTCACGATGATCGAGGCGGGCGTCACTCACCTCGTGCTTGCCGCGTTGCTTGGAGGCCGTCCCGTTCAGTGGCTGGTCGACGAGATCATCGACCCGGTCATCGCCCAGGCCAGGCAGCGCTGAGGCCCGCTCGGCCGCTGGGCACGCTCAGCTGCGCAGGTGGTCCTGGATCCCGACCTTGTAAGCCTCGGCCAGCCACGCCGAGAACTGATCGTCCACCTCCTGCGGTGCGCTGATCCTGAACTGATGGACCACGTTCCGCGGCGATATTACCTCGATCCGTGCGAACCGCGGGCTGGTGATCTGCCTCGCCAGCACCAAGTGGCCAGCCAGCCATGCGCGCCGGGGCATGAAAGCGGCGAAGCTCATCCTGGCATGCAGGGCAATCCTGGTCTTCTCCGCAAGAACCTCGACCGGGCCGAGCGTATCGACGACGGCAAGCACACAGTCGAAGGTGGCCCGGACGGTCGGCGCTGAGCGAGCGAAATGGCGGTCAAGATCGCCGAGGCGAGCACAGGTGTGCGTCTGACTCCGGTTGGCGAAGGTGCGCCCGCACGCCGGACACTCCCACAGTGGCCTCACCGGGCCAGCGTAGTGCGGCCGCTGGTCACGAGCGCGCAGCGAGTGTCTCGAGCCCTTCCCCGCTCAGCTCGCCTGCCGCTAGCTTCCGGCCAGTCATCGCCAAGAGCAGCGCGAGGATCGGTCCGGATACCTCAGGCCCGGTGCCGGTCGACCACTCGGTGTCGGTCGCGCGGAGCGTCAGACCGGAGATGCGCCGCTTCGTGCCGATGATCAAGTTCGAGCTCTTGTAGAAGTCGGCGGCCTGGGCGACCGCCTGGGTCGGGTACGCGCGCCGCAGCCCGACGGCGCGGCGGATGTCCTCGGAGTGGACGATCGTCTCGCCGAGCATGGTATCTGCGGGACCTGGCGGGTGGCCGGTCGACGTCACGATCGCCTCGAACCCGGCCAGGGTGTCCGCCGGGGAGCCGCCCTTCTCGGCGGCGATGTCCTTGCCCTGCAACTTGGTCAGGCTGAATCCAGACCCGGCGAGCTTGACGAAGAACGCCGGTGGGCTCATCTTCGCTGTCGCCGTCATATGTGCCAGCACGTCGCGCACAGTCCAGTCCGTGGACAACGACGGCGTCGACCACTGGGCCTCTTCAAGCGACCGCAAATCGGACGCGAGGTTCCTGCGCTCAGCATGGATCACCGGCCAGATTTCCATTTCCCCACCTCAGGCCTTTCCGTCGGCCCGCATTCACCGGGCGCCGAACAGGAGGACCATATCGCGCCAGGAGCCCACGCGGAGGGCGGATGACCTCGCGTCACGGCCTTCTGCAGCGAGCGGCGGCTTCATGGCTCCGGTGCCGCACCGGGCAATTCCCATGCCGCCATTCGCTGGTAGTGCGGCGTTGTTTCTTGCCCGACGGCAGCCGCGTCGTTGTCACCGAGCGCTCGATCCTGGTCATCGATTGATCATGGGGTCGCCGCAGCTTCGGTCTCTTTCGGCCGCCCGCTGCCGAGCCGCCCCGGGCGGCCGATCGGGCCGGACGCCCTGATCCGCCCTGAAGCAAGGTCAGCAGCCTGGAGAACCAACCCACAGTGACGACTCCCAACCAAGTGGACGAGGCCCTCAGGCGAAATGGTACGGCCGATCCGCGTGCTGCAGCAGACGCAAGATGTGTCCGGTGCGGGGCACCCCGACCCGTTTGCGAAGATATCGGCATGGATCGCGAGGATCTTCGGCTAGCCGTGTACACCGAGTTCGCTGAGACCGGTCGCGCCCCGACGGCTCGGGAACTAGGCGGGCGATTCGGCACAGGTGAGCGGGTGGTCGCTATGACCCTCGCGGAACTGGCCGCGGACCGCCATCTAGTCCTGGACGATGACGGCCGGATCGCGATGGCGCACCCGTTCTCGGCGGTGCCGCTCGGGTTCTCCGTCATGGGCAGCAGGACGTTGTGGTGGGGCGGCTGCGCCTGGGATTCGTTCGCAATCCCGCATCTACTTCGCGCCGAGGGCGAGGTGCTGGTCGCCACTAGGTGCCCGACCTGCGGGCGGCCGCATGCGTGGAACGTCGGGCCGGACCGGCCGCCGGACGGTGACCAGGTTGCTCATTTCCTGGTGCCGGCTTCCCGGATGTGGGACGACGTCGTGCACACCTGCGCGAACCAGCGGCTGTTCTGCTCGCCGGACTGCGTCGCTGACTGGCTGACGGCGACCGGCACGGAACGCGGGTATGTGCTGGACCTCGGCACGCTCTGGCGGTTGGCCGCGCACTGGTACGACGGTCGGCTGGAGCGCGGCTACACGAGAAGGGAACCGTCGCAGGCCGCTGCTTACCTCCGCGCGGCCGGGCTGACTGGTCCCTTCTGGGGACTGTAACGATGCGATGGTGGTGATCGGATAATGGCTGATGCGCAGCGACAGCCTGCGGGGACGGACTCCGGAAGCGGCTACGCGGCCTATTCCTATCTTCGGGCGGGAGAGGACTTCCGTGCGTTCGAGCTCGCGCCCGAGTTCGGGCGGGTACCCGCCTACGCCGCCGGGTTGACCGCTGAGCAGGAGGATAGAACGCGTCGTCTGCTTGCCCAGAGCCTGGTGATCAGCTTGCACGATCACCCGGTTCGCTTCCCGCTCCGGATGGAGGAAACCCCCGAGTACAACCGGACCGGCCGCCAGCACGCCGCCTACGCCGGCCTGGCCGCCTCTGGGATGACCGTCGTGTTTGACAACATGATGGACGGCACCGCCTGCGTGACCGGAAACGCGCCGTGGCGGTGGGATGACGTCGTCACCGACCTCGGCATGCGCCAGGCCGATCTGGCTCACCAGCAGGAGGTCATGGTCATCCGCTCGGTGGCCGACATCGACACGGCCTACCGGTCAGGCCGGGTGGGCCTGGTTTTCGGGCTCGAGGCGGCCACGCCGATCGAAAACGAGCTCGACCGGCTCGACGTCCTCTACGGTCTCGGGCTCAGGCAGATCGGGATCGCGTACTCCGACGCGAACGCTCTCGGCAGCGGCCTCGCCGAGACGACCGACGGAGGGCTGACCGCGTTCGGCAGGCGGGCGGTTACGAGGATGAACAGGCTCGGGCTGGCCATCGACTTGTCTCACTCCTCCGATCGCACCGCGCTTGACGTGTGCCGGCATACCGACAAGCCGGTGTTCCTGACTCATGCCGGAGCGCGCGCGGTGTGGGACACGGCGCGGATGAAACCCGACGACGTGTTGCGCGCTGTCGCCGACACCGGCGGCGTCATCGGCATGTCCGCGGCCCCCCACACCACGCTGTCGGCAGCGCATCCCCGGCACAGCATCGAGTCGGTGATGGACCATTTCAGCTACTGCGCCGATCTGGTCGGCATCGAGCACGTGGCTTTCGGGCCGGACACGCTCTACGGTGACCACGTCATGCTGCACACGATCTTCGCCCGCCTGCTCAGCCTGGGAGCCACGCGCGGGCCGGCTTTCGACCCCGTCGCTTACGTCGACGGCCTGGAGAACCC
>DASWGE010000072.1:0-19126 GCA_036393895.1 Streptosporangiaceae bacterium
CCACCTCAACATGGTCACCGTCTCCTACATCGGCGGCCCTGGGTCGAACCCGCCGTTCAACATCCTCGCCGCGATCCAGGCATGGCTGAGCCCGCACGAGGCCGTCGTGCCGCAGCAAGAACTCTTTCCGCCCGGCCAGACCCAGCAGCAGGTGGTTAAGCAGGATTCCCTGCAGATGGTGAACTCCCAGCAGAGCGCCGAGGCGGCGGCGCTGTGCCACCTGGGCATCAAGTTCACGACGATCGACACGATCGCGAGCACGATCCGCGGGCTACCCGCGGCCGGGCGGCTGCACCGCGGTGATGTGATCACCGCCGTCGACGGCAAGCCGGTGACCTGCCGCTCTACAGCGGCATCGATGATCGAAGCGAGACCCGTGGGGCACCGGGTCGTTCTCACGGTCATGCGCGGTGGCACCAGTCGAACTATTGCGCTCCGGGCAGCCAGCTACCAGGGCCAGCCCGTGATCGGAGTACACGTCGTCGAGTCGTTCAAGTTCCCGTTTAAGGTGAAGATCAACATCGGCAATGTCGGTGGTCCGAGCGCCGGGCTGATGTTCGCCCTCGCGATCATCGATAAGCTGACTCCCGCGAACCTGGCCGGCGGCAAGTTCATCGCAGGCACCGGCGAGATCGAGGTCAACGGGCCGGTTATCCCGATCGGCGGGATCCAGCAGAAGATGGCCGCGGCCCGCGCCGCCGGGGCAACAGTTTTCCTAGCCCCGGCGGGTAACTGTTCAGACACGGCCGGCGCTGTGCCACCAGGGCTGCGCGTCGTCAAGGTCAGCACCCTGAATAGTGCGATCGCCGCGCTGAGTGCTCTGAAGGCGGGCAAGCCGGTACCCGCCTGCTAGGGCTCCCGACCGGGTCGCGGACACCGGCTGCCTCGGGGTGCCAGACCTCGTTCGGCGGGGATAACTGCTGCAAACCGTCGCCTTGCCGGTAAGTTGCCGTCAAGGACTTATCCAGATCGCGTGATACCGCCGCCACCGCATCGGCAGCTACCGGGCCGGCAGCCACGCGCCTAGTCGCTCAGGCCGTCGAAGGGAAGAGCGGTGACCTTCAGAGTTCCGGGCTCGCGTGGTTCGGGCAGCCGCCCGGTCGTGCTGCCCCGCTGGCCGCGGTTCGTCGTTCCCGCCGTCATCATCGTGGTAGCCGTCGCCATCCTGATCGCGGTCGTCGCCGGAATCTGGACCGACTACCTGTGGTACAGCTCGGTGCACCAGACCAGGGTGTTCGACACGACCTACAGCACCAAGTGGCTGCTCTTCGTCGTGACAGCGGTCTTCATGACGGGCGTCGTCGGCGCGAACATCGCCCTGGCCTACCGGCTGCGGCCGACAGAAGTGGCCGACGGCCCGGCCCAGCCGGGCGTGGAAGCGTACCGGCAGGCCATCGACCCGCATCGGCGCGCCGTGATGATCGGCCTGCTCGGCCTGCTCGGCCTGATCAGCGGCCTGGCCGCGTCGAGCAGCTGGCGGACGTGGCTGCTCTTCATCAACCGGGTGCCGTTCGGCCGCAGGGACCCGCAGTTCCACCTGGATATCTCGTTCTTCGTATTCGTGTATCCGTTCCTGCGGATGGCACTGGCCTTCCTGTTCGCCGCCGTCCTGCTCTCGCTGGTCCTGGCCGCGGCGGTGCACGTGCTCTACGGCGGGCTCCGGCTGGCCAGGCGCGCGCGCCCGTCCAGGGGTGCAAGGGCTCAGCTCTTCGTCCTGGCCGGAGTCTTCGTCGCGCTTAAGGCCGCCGCCTACTGGGTGGACAGGTACGGGATCAACTTCTCCCAACGCGGCGTCGTGCAGACCGGGGCTTCCTATACCGATGTGAACGCTGTCCTGCCGGCCAAGACGGTGCTCGCCGTGATCGCGGTCATCTGCGCGGCGCTGTTCCTGGCAGGCGCGATCCGGCGCAGCTCACTGCTGCCGGGGATCGGCTTCGGGCTGCTCGTGCTGTCGGCCGTGCTCATCGGCGGCGTCTACCCATTCATCATCCAGCAGTTCGTCGTCAAGCCGAACGAGCAGGTCAAGGAGCGCCCGTACATCGCGCGCGAGATCCAGAACACCAGGCTGGCCTACGGCGTATCGGGCGCGCAGGTAGTGCCTTATTCGGCCGCTAGCAGTCAGACACCTGCAGCCCTCGCCAGGGAAGCGGCCGCTGTACCAGACTTCAGGCTCATAGATCCCGACGTCACGTCAACGGCCTTCCAGCAGCTACAGCAGGTCAAGGGGTACTACCAATTCGCTGGCGTGCTCGCGATGGACAGGTACACGGTCGGCTCGAATTCGGTCCCGCAGGACACGGTGGTCGGCGTCAGGGACATGGCCGGCCCGCCCGCAGGCCAAGCCAACTGGATCAACACACATCTGATATACACGCACGGGTACGGGCTAGCCGCCGCGAGGGCCGCGCAGCCGCAGCCAAACGGAAACCCGGACTTCATCGAAGGCAACATCCCGCCGGCCGGTGCGCTGGGTAATTTCCAGCCCCGCGTCTACTTCGGGCATGAAGGAGCCAGCTACGTCATCGCCGGAGGGCGACAGCCCGAGCTCGATTACCCGAACGCCAGCTCGGGCGGTCAGCAAAACAACACCTACCACGGCGGCGGCGGGGTCCCGGTCGGCTCGGTCGGCAGCCGCCTGCTGTTCGCGGTCAAGTTCCGCGAGCTTAACATTCTCATCTCCAGCGCGATCAATTCGCACTCGCGGATCCTGTACATCAGGGATCCGCTGGCGCGGGTCGAGAAGGCCGCTCCGTTCCTGACGCTCGACGGGGACCCGTACCCGGTTGTCGTCGGCCGTCAGATCTTGTGGGTGGTCGATGGCTACACGACTACGAACGACTATCCGTACTCCAAGCGGATCAGCCTGAACCAGAGCACGTCGAACACCTACAGCCCCGGAGGTCTCGCGACCGGCCCGGGCAGCGAGGTCAATTTCATCAGGAACTCGGTCAAGGCGACTGTCAACGCCTACACCGGCGCCGTGCATCTATACCAGTGGGATTCGAGCCCGGTGTTGAGCGCCTGGATGAAGTCCTTCCCCGGCTTGATCTTGCCGAAGAGCCAGATACCGCGAGATCTGATGCCGCATCTGCGCTACCCGGAGGTCCTCTTCGACGCCCAGCGTCAGATTCTCGCCCAGTTCCACGTCACGGACCCGGCAGCCTTCTATGGCGGCCAGAACTTCTGGGACATACCCAACGACCCGACGCAACCGAAGAACATAGCCGTCAGCCAGCCGCCTTACTATCTGACGCTGCAACTTCCTGGCGCGAGCGGTCCTGAATTCTCGCTGACCAGCCTGTTTACTCCCCGTGCCCGGGCGAACCTGGCCGGGTTCATGGCGGTTAACAGCAACCCGATCAGCCATGGGTACGGCCACATCGTGGTACTGCAACTACCGCAGGACACGGCGATTCCCGGTCCGCAGCAGATGCAGAGCAACTTCGAGAGCTTCCCCGCCGCCTCCGAGCAGCTTTCACTGCTCAGGCGCGGCGGCTCGAAGGTGACGCTGGGAAACTTGGTCACGGTGCCGCTCGGCGGCAGCTTGCTCGCCGTCGAGCCCGTCTATGTCTCAGCGTCCTCGGCCACGAACACTGGGTCCTACCCGCAGCTGAAGAAGTACTTCACGTTCTATTACTTCGGCGCTGGAACGGGCGGCCAGGTTGGGTTCGGCGACACGCTGGCCAGTTCGCTGGCGCAGGTGTTCGGCAGCGCGGGCGCAGCGCAGGGAGGTACCGGCGGGGGGACGGGCGGGCACGTCAGCGCGCTGGTGCTGCAGTTCCTGGCGCAGGCCGAGCAGGCTTATAACCAAGCACAGGCGGCACTGCACGCAGGCCGGCTTGACCAGTATTACCAGGCGATCCTGAGGATGAAGGCCGCACTCGATCAGGCCAAGAACGCCGCTGCCCCAGCGAAGTCCGGACCCCGCACTGGGTCATCGAGCTCGCCAGCGCCGGCGCCGTCTGCCTCGGCGTCGGCATCGCCGTCGCACTAGCGCTAGCGAGCCGAGCCGCGCGCTGATGGTCGGCTGCCCGGCCGCCGGCTGGCGGCCGGGCAGCCCCGTGACCAGCCGCTTACTGAGTCCCGGGACGTCGTGGCCTGCAGTTACCCTGGCGCGCTCTGCAGTGCAGAAAGCGGCAAAGGCCGCGCTTGCCTGGCCACGTCGCACCTTCCGAGGGCGTAGGCTCGGTGCTGCGGGGACGTCAAAAAGCGCAGACTTCACTGTGGCAGTTCCCGGATGACGAAGAAAGGCCATCGGAGAGGAGCCTGACGCGCAGTGGGTCCCCGGGTTCTCCTTGACGCGACTGGCGTTCCCGCTGACCGGGGTGCGCTCGGCCGTTACGTGGACGGCCTGGTAAGGGCGCTGGCCGAGTCAGGAGCGGATCTGGCGCTGGCCTGCCAGCGCGCCGATGAGGAGCGATACGGCAGGCTGCTTCCCGGTGCGAGGATCGTGCCAGGGCCGACGGCCATCGCCCACCGGCCTGCCCGCCTGGCATGGGAGCAGAGCGGGCTGCCGCTCGTCGCGACTCAGGTCCATGCCGATGTCATCCACTCGCCGCACTACTCGATGCCGCTGCGCCCCGGGCTGCCGACGGTCGTGACCATTCACGACCTCGCCTTTTTCACCGCACCCGACACCCATAGCCCGGTCACCGCCTCCTTCTACAAGGCCGCCATCAGGACGTCCGCCTGGCGGGCTACCCGGCTGATCGTCCCGTCGAAGGCCACCAGGGACGAGGTGGAGCGGGTCCTCGAGGCCGACTCCACCAAGATCGACGTTGCCTACCACGGCGTCGACCACTCACTGTTCTGCCGCCCGAACCAGGCCCAGCTTGACCGCGTCGCCAGCCGGCTCGGCTTGCACGGCCGTCCCTACGTCGCCTACCTCGGCACGCTTGAGCCGCGGAAGAATCTGCCTGCGCTGATCGCCGGATGGGTCGAGGCTGTCGCCGATCTGGAAGAGCCGCCTGCCCTGGTGCTGGCCGGCGGAACCGGATGGAGCGACGAGGTCGATCAGGCGGTGGCCGCCGTACCCGCGCAGCTTCGCCTGGTCCGCCCCGGCTACCTGCACTTCACCGACCTGCCCGGCTTCTTCGGCGGAGCGCTGATCGTGGCGTTCCCCAGCACCGGCGAGGGCTTCGGTCTGCCCGTGCTCGAGGCGATGGCGTGCGGGGCCCCGGTGCTCACCACGCATCGGACCTCGCTGCCCGAGGTGGGCGGGGACGCAGTCGCCTATACCGAACCGGACGCAGCGAGCATTAAGACAGCGCTGCGCGGGCTCATCAATGACCACGCCCAGCGGGAGTCGCTGGGCAATGCCGGGTACGCCAGATCGCTCGAATTCACGTGGGCTGCGTCGGCGCAGGCGCACATGGCTTGCTATGAGCGAGCGGCGTCGACCGGGCACGGGTAATCTCCCTGGTCATGTCGAGTGACTTCGAAAGCCAGATATCGGCGAACGGTAGGCGCGGTGCGGCTGGCGGGCGCCTTGAGGCGATCCTGCTGGTCGGCGGTCAGGGGACGAGGCTCAGGCCGCTGACGATCGGCGTGCCCAAGCCGCTGCTGCCAACCGCCGGCGTCCCGTTCCTCGCGCATCAACTGGCTAGGGCGGCCGCGTCCGGCGTGGGGCGGGTCGTGCTGGCGACGGCGTTCCGGGCCGAAATGTTCGCCGAGGTCTTCGGTGATGGCTCGGAGTACGGCCTGGACATCGTCTACGCGAGCGAGGACGAGCCGCTAGGCACCGGCGGTGGAATCAGGAACGCCGCGGCTAGCCTGCGGAGCGGCCCCGATGACCCGGTTGTCGTACTGAACGGCGACGTGCTGTCCGGCCACGATCTCGGCGCGCAGATCGACCTGCACCGCAAGGCCGACGCCGCCGTCACGCTGCACCTGGTCGAGGTTCCCGATCCGGCCAGGTTCGGCTGCGTGCCGACTGACTTCGCCGGCCGGGTGACGGCGTTCCTCGAGAAGACCCCGCACCCGGTGACCAGCCAGATCAACGCCGGATGTTACGTCTTCACCAGGCGCTTTATCGACGCGATGCCGGCCGGCCGGGTGCTCTCCGTCGAACGGGAGGTCTTCCCTGACCTAATCGCGGCGGGCGAGACCGTCATGGGCTACCTCGAGACTGCCTACTGGCTGGATGTCGGGACGCCGGAGGCATTCGTCCGCGGCTCCTGTGATCTGGTGCTCGGCGAGCTCGCCTCGCCTGCGCTACCGGGCGACTGCGGGGATGCGCTGCTGCTAGCTGGCGCTTCCGCCGACCCGTCGGCCGAGCTTTCCGGCGGTACCTCGGTCGGCGCGGGGTGCGTCATCGGTGCCGGCGCCGCCGTCGAGGGCTCTGTGCTCTTCGACGGGGTCAGCATCGGTGCTCGTGCCAGCGTGACGGCGAGCGTCGTCGGGACTGGCGCGCGGATCGGGGATGGCGCGGTGCTCAACGGCGCCGTTGTCGGGGCCGGTGCCGAAGTAGGCGGCGGCAACGAGCTGCTGCGCGGCGTGCGAGTCTGGCCGGGCGTCCGGCTGGACGGCACCGCGATCAGGTTCTCCACCGATGCCTGAAAAGGCCTGTACCGACCGAGGCCACGGCCAGCTGGCCACGCGACAGCTCGTAACCGGGCGGGCCATGCAACGGCGGTCGGATCGTCACTGGCGGGCGCCTTTCGCCGTCGACGTCAGCGGCGTTCTATCCGTCCATCGCAGGGGATTCGGTGATCCGGCGTTCGCCAGGGACGCCGACGGCGCGGTCTGGCGAGGCTGCCGAACTCCAGACGGTCCAGGCACGATCCGCATTGCATCACGGACGGAGGCTTCCGATGACGCAATCAGGTCTGCCCGGGTAACTGTCGTCCGCGCACAGGCCTGGGGACCAGGTGCCGGCTGGCTACTCGACGCTATGCCCGGGCTCCTCGGTGCCGATGACCGGCCAGAGGAGTTCGTTCCCGCGCATGCGGTGCTGCGCGCCGCGGCCAGGCGACACGCCGCGGTCAGGATAGGCCGGTCCGGGCTGGTCCTTGAGTCCCTGGTTCCCGCCGTGCTCGAGCAGAAGGTCGTCGGCAAAGAGGCAACCAGGTCCTGGCGGCTATTGCTCAGGCGCTTCGGCGACCCGGCCCCAGGCCCCGCCCCACCTGGCATGCGCGTCCCCCCGGCACCCGCCACCTGGGCTTCGATCCCCTCCTGGGACTGGCACCGCGCCGGCGTAGAGGCAGTACGCGGCCGCACGATCGCCGCCGCAGCCCGAGTCGCCAGCCGGATCGAAGAGATCACGCAGCTCCCGTCCGACGAGGCTGACCGCAGGCTCCAAGCGCTGCCCGGCATCGGCGTATGGACATCCGCGGAGGTCAGGCAGCGCGCCTGCGGCGACCCAGACGCCGTCTCCGTAGGCGACTACCACCTGCCCGCAGTCGTCGGCTGGGCGCTGGCAGGCCGACCGGTAGACGACGCAGAGATGCTCGAACTACTCGCGCCCTACCGCGGACACCGGCACCGCGCCTCGATCCTGGCCGGCCTCAGCGGCATGCACCAGGGACGCCGCGCTCCCCGTTTGTCGATCCGCGACTACCGGTCCTTCTGAGGGCAGCCCCCGGTAGGTCTCGGCACCGACCCGGCACGCAAGCTGGCGTACTGCCGGTCTAGCCGGAGAGAATTGCGTAGAAGCAAACGAAGCATCTCTGGAGGACAAGTGCTTTACGCGTTCGGATTCGAGCGGATCGGCGTGGTGGTGAGCGACCTGTACTTCGTCGACCCGAGGCCCCTGCCCGGCCAGGAGGGTGCCGAACGCGGCGTGCGCCTCGAGGTCCGGATGGTCGGCCAGGGCGAGCTGCAGGGGTCGATCTACTCGGCCAGGCCAATCGAGGTCGGCCAGCCGGTCTGGCGCGCTGACCTGCTCGAGGCCGCCGACGGGCCGCCCGGCAGCCTGAACCGAGCGCACCACCACCCGAGGTTCGACGGCTGGGAGCCAGGCCACCGGGTATTCGACGAGAGACTGTCGGCCAGGCCCGTGCAGTGGATTGGGGAGCAGTTGTCCGACCTCGGCGCGCTTCTTGAACGCGCCGGCGTGCCCGACGACGGGTCGTTCGCTGCCGATGCCGAGAGCCTGCGCGGCTGCGCGGGCGAGATCATGGAGACTGTCCAGGGCCTGCTCGACAAGATCAAGGCGGGGGAGCTCGCCACCGCCCCGCCAGGCGGTGAGCCCGACTTCGTCAGGATCAGCTGGCTGTGACACTCGCCTCTCGCCACTAGCGCGTCGCGCCGGCCCACGCACCTCGCGGCACGTCCAGCGAGGGCCGGGTCCTTGCCATGCCCCGTGGGGAGGCGGCGCGCGAAGCATAGGGCCGGGCCCGCCTAGGGTAGACGGCATGCGAACAGCCGATTCCTGGCAGGCGCCGCCGCAGAACGCCCCGTCGCCGAATGCGTTGCGCCGCGCGCTTGCGCGCGCTCGCGATGGCAAGCTGCTCGACCGGGCCGAGGCCGCTGTCCTGCTCCACGCCAGGGGCGCGCAACCCGACACGCCGCGAGAACCGGGCCGTGCACGCGCTGTCCCGGCTGATGCTGCACGGCGCAATCGGTTCGATCCAGTGCTCCTGGGTCAAGCTCGGTGACGACCTGTGCCGCGATGTGCTTGTCGGCGGAGTCAACGACCTCGGCGTGACCTTGATGGAAGAGACGGTCAGCCGGATGGCGGGATCGGAGAACGGCTCGTTCAAGACGATCAGCCAGCTAGCCGATATGGTGGCGCCGATAGGGCGGCAGCTACGCCAGCGGACGACCACCTACGGTCAGCCTTCGGCCCAGCGGCTCGCGGCGGCAAGCGCCTCCGACGGTTTCTGCGCTTCTGTCCGTGGCCTGCCGGGGCGGCCGCTGCCGCTAATCTCGCTGCCTAGTGCGGGGTTTTGATCGGCGCCGGCGCCGGCGCTAGGAACCGAGCGAGGTCCGCTCGCTCGGATCGTGCAGGGAGTGGCTGATGTCGACGGTGACACGTTCGGTGCGGCTGACCGGCTGGGGGCGGACTGAGCCGACCGTGGCAGACGTGGCTGAGCCGGCCTCGGCTGATGAGGTCGCGGCCCTAGTGAAGGGCGTTGCCGGTGGTGGGGTCATCGCGCGGGGGCTAGGGCGAAGCTACAACAATGCCGCGCAGAATGACGGCGGGCTCGTTGTGTCGACGGCCGCGATGCGTGATGTGCTGTCGTTCGATCCGGACACCGGGGTCGTCAGCTGCGAGGCTGGGGTGAGCCTGGAGCAGCTGATGATCAGGCTGCTGCCCGCCGGATGGTTCGTGCCCGTGTCGCCGGGAACCCGGCAGGTGACCGTCGGCGGGGCGATCGGTGCCGATGTGCACGGCAAGAACCATCATGCGGCAGGCAGCTTTGCGCGGCACGTTCTGTCGTTCGACCTGCTGACCGCAGGCGGCGACGTCCGCACGGTGACGCCGGAGTCTGACCCCGACCTGTTCTGGGGAACCGCGGGCGGGATGGGCCTGACCGGGATCATTCTGCGGGCCACCGTCCAGCTCAAGCGGGTGGAAACGTCAAGACTGGTCGTCGACACGGTCCGGACAGCGAACATCGACGACACGATGGAGCATCTGTCCTCGACCGATGAGGACTACGACTACACGGTCGCCTGGACGGACTGCCTGGCGACGCGCGGCGCACTCGGCCGGTCGGTGATTACCAGCGGTAACTTCGCCACCACGCGCGAAATCCGGTTCAAAGACCGGGTTAAGCCGCTGGAGTTCAAGGCGTCCGCGCTGGCCGGCGCCCCGCCGGTGTTTGCGTCCGGCCTGATCAACGCCCGAACGGTGGCGCTGCTGAACGAGGCGTGGTTCCGTAAGGCACCCCGGCGGCGGACCGGCGAGATCCAGACAATCGGTAAGTTTTTCCACCCCTTGGACGGAATATCGAACTGGAACCGCGTCTACGGCCCGGCCGGCTTCCGGCAGTACCAATACGTGGTGCCCTTCGCTTCCGCTGACGTGGTGCGGCGATCCCTGGAAAGGATTAGCGCGCTGCGGGCGCCGTCGTTCGTAACCGTGCTCAAGCGCTTTGGTCCGGGTGATCCTGGCATGTTGTCGTTCCCGATGTCGGGCTGGACGCTGGCGCTGGATTTCCCGGCCCGCACCCCCTGGCTTGGCCCGCTGCTGGCCGAGCTCGACGAGATGGTGCTCGAGGCTGGCGGTCGGCTCTACCTGGCCAAGGACTCGAGGATCCCGGCCGAGCTGATGCCCAGGATGTACCAGCGGCTTGAGGACTTCCGCCGGCTCCGCGCGGCAGTCGACCCAGCGGGAGTGTTCAGCTCCGACTTGTCCCGCCGCCTGGCCCTGTGATGGCGGAGCCTGTGACGGTGAGACCCGCCAGCGCGGCCGCGCGGCAGGCGCCGCGCCGCCCTCCTGACTCGAATGAGGTAACTCGTGATGACTGCGTCATCATCGGCCTGGGGAGATCCATCGTCCATGTGCTGACAATAGCGACATTTGCTGCGACCAACGGCGCCTCACGCGCGGCTGTATTCATGATCTGGAAGGATCCGATGTCCTATAGGACACCGCATCCTTCCAGATCATGGGACAGGGCATGTTGCGGAGCAGCGTCGCGCAGGCTGAGACCAGCCCCTGCGTCGCAACACCTGAATGACCTGGGCTGCGACGAGGCACGGCGCCGCAGTCAGGTCGCGGTAGCCGTACCGGATGGTGACGAGGCCCTCGGCTGCAGACTCGTTATCCCGCCGGACGTCTAACCAGCGGCTATCCCCTGGATGGGCGATTCGGCCATCGAACTCGACCACGAGCCCGAACTCGTCGTAGAGCACGTCGAGGTATGCCCCGCGCCCTCCCCGGACAAGGCGGACCTGGCGCGTGCTGCTGGGCAGTGCATGCGGCTGCTCGACATATCGGAAGTAGCGGTATTCGAGTGCGGAATGGATGCCGGCGAGGTCCGGGCTGAGCACTCTGGCCAGGTCGACGCGCCAGCGATGCCGGCAACGCCGGTTCAGCGCCTGACGCAGCAGGTCCTGGGTGGTAAGCCTGCGCCCGAGCGCCCGAGTAACCCAGTCGACCGCGTCGACCACATTTCCGCAGGTGTCGGCCAGATCGAGAACTGTTTCCTCGAGCCGCGTCCGTGGTGGCAGGCGGACAGGATGTCTAGCCCTTTCGGCGTCCAGCTTGACATGGACCCTCACGCCCCGGATCGGGGTCACCCGCCTGCTCCGCGGGATCGTCACATGAATGACTGACGAAGGTTTGTCAATGAGTCCGTCGAGTTCTGCAGCCGTCTGGTAACTCAGCGCAGCACCGGGTCCCGCGCACAGAACGGCGGCCCATAACGTCGCCTGGCGATCGGCTGTGCCACTGAAGGTCGCGTAGACGCCGTTGTGGAGCCGTTGCCACCGGCCGCGATCGATCCGGCACTTGATGACCTGGGCGGTCAGACCTGCGGAAAGAACCTGGCTCCGGGCGATCACGCCTTGCTGGAGCTCAGCAAGCTCGTTAAGTAATGGCGGTACGTCGAATGTCATATACCTAGGCTTGCGCTGCTTCGAGGCGAGTGCAGCTGGGGCTTGCAACCTGTGGACAGAAGGCGCTACCTGCGCAGGAAAGGCGCTTCGGCCTTGATCTGGAAGGATCCGGTGTCCCATAGGACACCGGATCCTTCCAGATAATGGAACAGACGGCGATGGTGGAGCGGATTGGCGTCAGCGCACGACGAGGAAGGAAGCAGGGTCGCGGTCAGGGCGCGGGGCGGGCGGGGCGGCGGCGCGGCCGACCCCGACGGCGCCCATCGGCTCCCAGTCTTCTGGCAGGTCCAGCGCCGCGCCGGCGACCGGGCCGCAGAACAGCGTGCTCGACACCCAGCACGAGCCGAGTCCCTCCACGGCCAGCGCGACGAGGAGGTTCTGCACGCCGGCGCCCATCGCGACCAGGAACATCGCCCGCTCGGCGGCGTTGCGGCGCCGGTCAGGGTAGGTGTGCGCGGCGTCGGCTAGCAGGCACGGCACGATGATCAGCGGCGCCCTGCGCAGTGGCTCGCCGCGGCGGGTTCTGCGGGCGATTTGTTCCTCGGTGAAACCGTCGCCATGCAGGTCAGCGACCCAGGCCGCCAGCATGTCGTCCAGCAGCCTGATCCGCGCGGCCACCGACTCGACGATCGCGAACCGCCAGGGCTGGCTGTGGTGCGGGGCCGGCGCGGTGAGGGCAGCCGCGATCGCGCGGCGCACAGCGGCCTTGTCCACCGGCTCGTCGGTGAAGTCCCGTACCGTCCTGCGCTCGCCCAGGACGTCGGCGGCGCCAAGCCGGAACATGTCCTCTGCGGCGGGCCTGATCAGTGCGGCAGCGCCCGGCCCGTCGCCACCCGGGTCCGCGCCTGCGGCGATGACAAGCTCGGGCAGCCCGCGCACCACCGCGACCGGCACCTGATCGGTCTTGCCCTTGACGAGTTCGGCGGCCGCTGCGATCTCGTCGGCCACTGCCGCGACCGTCACCTCGAGCGTGTTGCCGAATCTGTCGGCCTGGCCGCGGTGGTCGCGCAGCGGCAGCAGGCCGGCCGCTCCGATCGCGACGTCGGTCTGGCCGTTGCGCCACGGGCGGCCCATGGTGTCGGTCACGAGCACGCCGATGTTCGCGCCGGTCAGGTCGCCGATCGACTTTCGCAGCCGCCTGGCTGAGCCGTCGGGGTCCTCGGGCAGCAACACCACCGTGCCGGGTGCGGTGTTGGACCTGTCGACACCCGCGGCCGCCAGGACCAGGCCATGCCTGGTCTGGGCAATCGTGGTCGCACCGCGCCTGGCAACCACCCTGACGGTCTCGGCCGCTATCGCGTCGTCGCGGTCGGCGCTGATGACGCGCCCCTCGGCCTTGCTGATGATCTTCGAGGTGACGACGAGGATGTCGCCGTCGGCGAGGTCGGGAACAGCGGCTGCGATCAACGTGGCTAGGTTGGCGCCTTGCGCGATCTCAGGCAGGCCCGGCACACCGGAGACGGTGATCTCGCTCATCGGGAGAGCTCGCTGGCCAGATCCACCGCCGCCCGGGCGATCGCCGAGGTCGCCGCGACGTCGGTCATGAACAGGGGCAGCGCGCGTACCGCGATCCCGCCGAGTTCGGCGGCGTCGATCGCGTCGGCATCGGAGGTGTCGACCAGCCAGCCGTCGATGAGCGCAGAACCGTAGTGCGCGGCAACGGCCGCGGCGGTGGTCTTGACGCCGATGGCGGCTAGGCAGGCATCGGCCATACCCCGGACTGGCGCGCCGCTGATCACCGGCGAGACGCCGACAACGGTTTTGGCGGCGACCGCATCGGCGATCCTCGGGATCGCGAGGATGATGCCGATGCTCACCACCGGGTTGGACGGCGGCAGCAAGATGAAGTCGGCGTCCTCGATCGCCCGCAGCACGCCAGGCGCAGGAACAGCCTTCTCAGCCCCGGCCGGCACGAAACTGAGCGCCGGGACCTTCGCGTGCAGCCGCACCCACCACTCCTGGAAGTGAACGGTGCGCCTTCCCGCCTCGTCATCGATCACGACATGGGTCTGAACATCGTCGTCAGTCATCGGCAGCAACGTCACTCCTGGCTGCCACCGTTCGCAGAGCCGTCTAGTGATCGCCGACAGCGGCAGCCCGGCGCTGAGCATCGAGGTGCGCACGATGTGCGTGGCGAAGTCACGATCTCCGAGGGTGAACCAGTCCGGTCCGGCTCCGTAGGCGGTCAGCTCGGACTGCACGACGTGGGTTTCGCCCGCCCGTCCCCATCCCTGCTCCTCGCTGACCCCGCCGCCTAGCGTGTACATCACGGTGTCTAGGTCAGGGCAGACGTGCAGGCCGAACAGCGTGATGTCGTCGCCCGTGTTGCCGATTACGGTGATGTCGGCCTCGGGCGCGGCGGACCGCAGCCCGCGCAGGAACCGGGCGCCGCCCACACCTCCCGCGAGCAATGTGATGCGCATGCGCCGAGTCTGCCAGCCCGGAGGGGCCGGGCGGCGGCCGGCCACACAGTACCCCGGGCCTGGCGGCCAGGCAATGAAGCCGGTAGTCGGCGGCCGGCCAGGCAGTGATGCCCGGCGCCGGGCTCGGTCGTGTCAAGGCTGGGACCCCAGGATTTCCGGGCCGACTTTCCCGTCATCACGGGCAAGCGGTCGACCTTTATCACGAATCCGCCTTGACGTTTGGCAAGACACGCGCGTGTAATTTCAACAGTGTAATTCTCTGGCGAGCTTGGCTCGGGGCACCAGGGAGCCGACGGGGTAGCTGAGGGGTGGAGGTGCGCTGTGACTGACGCAATCGTCACGCTCGTGCACGAAGCGTTCGGCATCGGCGCGGATGAGGCCGCGGAGCCGGCGTGGCAGGATCGGGCGCTGTGCGCCCAGACTGATCCTGAGGCCTTCTTTCCTGAGAAGGGCGGGTCTACCAGGGAAGCCAAGCGGGTGTGCCGTAGCTGCGAGGTGCGGACCGAGTGCCTGGAGTACGCGCTTGAGCACGATGAGCGGTTCGGCATCTGGGGCGGCCTGTCCGAACGTGAGCGCAGGCGGCTGAAGCGCCAGGCTGGCTAGGCTGCGTCCGCACGCAGGCGGGGTCAGGCCCGGCAAGCTGGCCGTCTGCCAGTGCCGGCGCCCATGATTCGCGTATCGTTCACAGAAACCGGCCCGCCGGAGGCCCTGGCAGTTGCCGGCCCCGCGGGGTAGAACCCCATGAGCAGCAACCGGATCGCCTTGGCGCCGAACGAGACCTATCCGCAGCACATCGTCACCGCAGTCATCGTCGCGCACGACGGTGCAGCCTGGCTTCCGCAGCTCGCCGACGCCTTGCTCGGGCAGACCCGCCCGGTCCAGCGCGTAGTTGCCGTAGATACCGGCAGCCGTGACCGCAGCGGCGCTGTGCTCGCAGCGAAGTTCGGCCAGCAGGCCGTCTTCGGCATGGACCGGTCGACCGGCTACGGCTCGGCCATCGCGAGAGCGCTCCACCACCGGGCCGCGAATGTCCAGGTAGCTCCTCCATCCGGCGGCAGCGGCGGCCCGTCGGCCGGCTATAGCGGCGGACCGGGCGGCGGCTACAGCGGCGGGCCGGGCGGCGGCTACGGCGGCGGGCCGGGCGGCGGTCGGGCTGGCGGCCAGTCCGGTGACCGGATCGAGTGGCTCTGGCTGCTTCATGATGACTGCGAGCCAGCGCCGGACGCGCTCGAGCAACTGCTCCGCGGTACGGCCGAGACGAGCGCGGCTGCGGTACTCGGCCCGAAGCTCAGGGACTGGTCCAACCGCGAGGTGATCCTCGAGGCCGGCCTGACCCTGGACACGGCCACCAGGCGGGTTACCGGGATCGAGCCCCGCGAGGTCGACCAGGGCCAGCACGACGGCGACCGGGACGCCCTCGCGGTAAGCAGCGCGGGGATGCTGGTCCGCCGCGATGTCTGGGAGCAGGTCGGCGGGTTCGATCCCGCCATGGGCCTGTTCATGGACGATGTCGACTTCTGCTGGCGGGTGCACGCCGCGGGCTACCGGGTGAGGGTGATCACCGACGCCATCGTCTACCATGCCCAGGCCGCGACCAAGCACCGCCGGCCGGTCTCTGTGGGCCGCCGGGCGCGGATGCTCGACCGGCGGAACGGGCTGCGTACCCTGCTCGGGAACCTGCCGTTCCGGCAGATGATCACCACAGCGGCAGGCAATGTGCTCGTCTCGCTGCTCCGGATCACTTTCTTCCTGCTGGCCAAGCGGCTCGCCGCGGCCGTGGACGAGATGTCGGCCCTGGCGGCCGTCCTGTGCCATCCGATCAGGCTCATCAAGATGCGCAGCGCCAGGTCGCGGGGACGGCGCGCGGCTTACAGGAGGGTCCGGGCCGACCTGCCGCCAGGCCGGTCGGTGCGGCGCCTGGTCGAATTCTCGATCGCGGCCATGTCGAAGTCCCAGCTCGATACGGCGGGAGCGCATCACGCGTCGGCGGATCCGACCGAAGACGACTCGATGCTCATCGACAACGGGCTCGGCAAGCGGCTCCTGACCAGCCCATCGCTGCTGACCTTCCTCCTGCTGCTCGCCGTCGCGCTCGCCGCCGGGCGATCGCTGATCGGGGCAGGGCCGCTCGGCGGGGGCTCGCTGGTTCCGGCCTGGGGCGGCTCGTCTGATCTATGGGCTGCTTACCTGCAGTCGTTCCACCCGGCCGGGATCGGCTCGACGACCCCTGCGCCCGCCTGGCTGGCCGTAGTGGCCGCCCTGTCCACCGTGCTGGCCGGGAAGCCCTGGCTGGCCATGGACGTCATCATGCTCGGTTGTGTGCCGCTCGCGGGGATGACGGCGATGTTCGCGGTTCGCAAGGTGACCTCGTCGGCGCTCGTGCGAGTCTGGGCGTCGGTGACCTACGCCCTGCTGCCGGTGGCGACGGGCGTGATCGCCTCAGGCAGGTTCGGCGCTGCCGTGGCGTTCGTGTTGCTGCCGCTGGTCGTCGCGCAGGCCGTCCGGATGTTCACCGAGTCAGGACCGCGGGCCGGCCGGGCGGCCTGGGCAACCGGCCTGCTCGTCGCCATCGCCGCGGCGTTCGTGCCGCTGCTCTGGCTCATCCTGTTCCTGGCCTGCCTGCTGGCGGCGATCGTTTTCCGCACGACCAAGCGCGGCCTGCTGCGCAACCTCACCATCGCGGCGCTGACGCCGCCGGTGCTGCTGCTGCCGTGGACCCTGACGTTGCGCTCACATCCGGCGCAGCTACTCAGTGAAGCCGGGCTGCCGCAGTCGGGAACCGCGGTCAGCGGGCTTCCCGCCAGGTCCTTGCTGCTCCTCAGTCCCGGCGGACCGGGGCTGCCGCCCTACTGGGTCACGGCCGGCCTGCTCGCCGTCGCGCTCGCCGCGTTGTTCGCCGGCCGCAGGCGCAGGCTCATCACGGCCGGCTGGGGGCTTGCCCTGACCGGGCTGCTCGGCGCGGTGGTGGTCAGCCACCTGGTTGTCCAGCCCGACGATGGCGGGCCAGTCGTGATCTGGGCGGGGGTGCCGCTCGCGCTCGCCGCCATCGGGCTGCTGCTGGCGGCGGCGGCCGGGGCGGACGCGCTCGGCCGCCTGCTTGCCGGGGTGAAGGGCTGGCGCGCCATCGTCGGCGGGCGCGGGCCGTGGGCCGCTCTGCTTGGACTGGTGGCGTGCTCGACGCCGGTCCTCGCCGCGACCGCGTGGCTCAGCAGCGGCGTCAGCGGCCCGATTCATCGGGTCAGCAACCCGGTAGTGCCCGAGCTGGTGGCTGTTGCCGCTGGCCAGTCCCGTCAGGTGCGTACCCTTGTGCTCAGCTCGGCCGGCGGGCAGGTCTCTTACCTGCTGCTCCGCGGGCCGAGCCCATCGCTGGCCGACGCCGCTCTGACCCCGCCGCCCGACGCGCAGCGCGCACTCAGCAAGGCGGTCTCGGCGCTGACGAGTCCAGGGGGCGGGCAGGCAGCGAACCAGACGCAGTTGCTGGCTAACTTCGATATCGGCTACATACTCGTCCAGGCCCCGGTCGACCCGCAGCTCGCGACCGTGCTGAACAACGTGAACGGGCTGCGCCCGTACAGCACCACCCCGCGCTACTCGCTGTGGCAGCTCGACACGCCGCCCTCGCGGGTCAGTGTCACCGCGCCCGACGGCACGGTGGTGCCGATTCCGTCGAGCGCCGTTGGCGTCGCTGACGCGCGCGTGCCTGCCGCGGGCGGAACGCTAGTGCTCTCCGAGCCTGCAGGTGGCTGGAGCGCCTCAGTCGACGGCCACGCGCTGACTGAGGTTCCGTCACCGGCCGGCAGCTGGGCGCAGGCGTTCAGGCTGCCGAGTGGCGGCGGCACTGTGAGCATCGCTCACTCGAGTCTCGTCCGTGACCTGGAGCTCTTGTTCGAGCTGCTGGCTTTCCTCGTCGTCGCCAGCCTGGCGCTGCCGGGCATCCACCTGGCCGAGCTGGAGGATCACGCCGCCGCGTCGGTCGCGGCGGACCGCCGGGAAGGCAGGACCGGGGGCCATGCCGCCGGCGGCCGAGCAGGCGCAAAGGCAGGCGCCCGCGGCTCGCGCCTGGCCGGGGATTCGCGGTCGGCTGCTGGCTCGGCGAGGGCGGCGGGATGGCCCGGTGCCGGCGATGCGGCGGATACCGGCGCAGGCATTGGCGCAGGCATTGAGGACGCAGCCGCGGTAGCCACCGCGCGCGGTTCGGCAGCGTCGGCCGGCCTCGCCGCGGCCGGGCAGGCGGGCTCGCAGCGGCTTGCGCGGGGAGCACGAGCCAGGGCCGGCCGGGGCAAGGTCGGCCGCCGAGGCTCAGGAACCGGTCGGGGCTCCGCCGCGGTTCCTGATGACGCCGCCGGGGCGACAGGGGCTGCCGGCCTCGCCGCGGCTTCAGGGGACCGGCCGGGCGTCAGGCGCAGCAGCGCGGGATCGCCGCCACAGCGCGACGCTGACCAGCGCGAAAGCGGTCGGCGCGGTTCGGCCGGCCGGGAGAGCGGGCTGGCTGCCGCCTGGCCGCACACCGCAGCAGAAGACCGGCGCGGCGACGACCGGTTGACGCAGGCATGGCCGTACGCGCCGGCCGACGAGCCGAGGCGTGATGCCCGGGCCGACCGCCGGCTCGCCGACGCCTGGCCGTACGCGGCGGCCGATGAGCCTGGCACCGCCCTGGTCCCGCGACCGGACCAGCGGCCGTACTCGCCGGATCTTGACACCGGCAGACGCGATGATTTTTCTGTAACAGGGCCCTCGGGGCGGCCGTATGACGATGGCGCGCCCGCGCGGGGCGGAAGTCATCGCTCGGCAGCTGGGCTGTCTCCCTCCGGCCGGTCGCCTACCGGGGCGTGGCTCGATCCGGACAGCGACGAGCTCGCACCCGGCCGCCGATCGGCGTCGAGCGGCCGGTCGTACGGGGAAGACCGCGCGAGCGGCGCAGGCAGCTACCCTGAGCAGGCCAGGGACTATCAGGACCGTGGCGGAGCCGACAGCGCCGACGGCTACCGGGACGGTGACCGCCAGTCTGGCGGGCGCCGTGGCCGTCGGGGGACCGGGCGTTCGGCCCGCAGGGCATCTGGCCGCCCTGGTGAAGAGCGGCCGGGCCGGTCCGAGGGGGACTGGTCGCTGGCCGATCGGCCGGGCGAGCCGTCCCCAGGCCACCGCGATCGACGGCAGCCGCCAGAACAAACTGCGGCCTGGTCCGGCAGCGACGA
>DASWGE010000073.1:0-1502 GCA_036393895.1 Streptosporangiaceae bacterium
CGCTGACTGGCTGCTGGCCAGGACCTGACTATGCTCCGCTCCCGCCGGCGCCGACGGCGGGCGGCGAGCCGTGCAGTCCGCGCCAGGTGGTGGCCGGCATACCGCTCGCGCTCTCGGACCTGACTTGCCGGGCGATGCGACTGAGTTCCGGGACGGAACATCCGCTGACCGCTCCCGGCGAACTCGCCCGGGCTCTCGTGGCAACGCTGCCGCCAGCGCCGTTGCTCGCTATTGCGGCACCGCCGTCGAAGCGGAACCAGCCACCGCGGAGCGACGAGGGCGGCTGGCGACCGGAGGCCGCGCCCGATGTTGACGGCGGCTGGCAGGGTGGTCCTGGCTTCGCCGACACTGACTGGCCGGCAGGCGATGGCGCCTACCAGGAGCGGCCGGCGCGGGGAAGGCGGCACGCCGACAGTGCAGGTACAGGACGGCGCGGCCGCCTGCTGCCGTCGCCATTTCGACCGGTGTCCGGACGATTCCCCAAGACCCTGGCGGTTGGCGTCGGCGTACTCGTCCTCGCCGCGATCGCGGCGTTCGCGCTGTGGCCGCGGGGCGGTCCGGCAGTCAACCACCCCCACTCGAGCGGCAGTCCGCTGACGTCCGCGAGCGTGCTGCAGCCGGTCGGAGCCACCGGCTTCGATCCCCTCACGAGCCCCGCGGCGGATCCCGGTAACGAGAACAGCCAGTACGCCAAGTACGCGATCGACAATAGCCTTCGTACCAGCTGGACATCGCAGTGGTATGCGAGCGCCGACTTCGGTCGGCTTAAGGCTGGCTCTGGTCTCCTGATCGACATGGGCAAGCCGGTCAAGTTCGCTACCGTCACGATCACCTTTAACTCGCAGCCGGGAGCGAGCGTCAAATTGCTAGTCGGCAACTCAACTGCGCGCAGCAAGCAGAACCTCGCTTCCATGAAGACGATCGCGTCCGCTCAGAGTCCGACCGGGGCGTTGACGTTCCGGATCAAGGGCCAGCCGACGGGACGGTACCTCGTCGTCTGGTTCACGCAGCTGCCGCCACAGCCAGGGAACAACGGTAAGTACGAGGCAGAGATTTTCAACGTGGCTGTGCGGGGAGCGGTGGCAGGACATTAACCGGACGCGCCTGGTTAATCTTCGTCCGCAGTGGGATGTCCGCAGGGTTCAGGCGGCCGATGGTCCCGTTGTGGCTGGCCACTAAGCTACGAGAGGTGGGTCAGTCGTCTGGGCGCGGCCCGGACGCTCACATGATTCGCGGTCGGAGCTAAAGCCCGCAAGCGCTCATGGCGCGGGGCAGACTGGGAGACGCGACGGAATCTCAGCAGCCTGGCGGGACTGGGACAGGTAAGGCCCTGCCCCCGCCCGGCGAGGCTCTCGGCGGTGGGCCGGCCGGGCACACACCTAGCGTGGCTCATGACTACGCTGCCTGCAGTGACGCGGAACTGCTCAAGCTGCACGTCGACGGAGACTCTGATGCCTTCGGCGATCTGTTCCTGCGGCACAAGGACAGGCTCTGGGCCGTTG
>DASWGE010000074.1:0-10510 GCA_036393895.1 Streptosporangiaceae bacterium
ACGCCAGTCCAGGATCGCCCGGGGTGGACGGCACCTTCGCCACCAGGACTTTGCCATCGACGCTGGTCGCGATCGCGTCGGTGAACGTGCCGCCGATGTCGATGCCGACAACCCAGCGAGAATCAGCCGCGCCAGAATCAGCCACCGGAGCCGTCCGCCGCGAGGTCCCTTACCAGCGGCGCCACCTCGGCGGCAAAGACCTCCAGAGCCCGCCGCTGCACGTCCCACTCGAGCCCAGGGAAATAGAGCCCGGCGACAAATTCCAGATCGCCGCCCGCCGCCCGCCGGTATTCATCAATCGCGCCGGCCACGTGCGCCGGCGTCCCGAGGATGATGGACTCGCGTAGCGCGTCGGCTTCGGCGCGCGTCATCGGCGGCGGCAGCCTCGGCTCGCCGCTCTGGCGCCGCGCGTTCTCCATGTCCTCGTACTTCCAGGCCATGTACCTGCGGCCGTCCCTGATCAGCTCCCAGGCGTCCGGACCGTCCCAGGCAAAGACCGGCAGGTGCACGCTGATCGTGAAGTCCCCGGTCCGCCCGGCTGACTCGAACCCCTGCCGGGCGATCGCGACCTGCTCGGCCAGCATTGCGGGGCTGACCTCAGTCGCCATGAATCCGTCCGCGATCCTCCCAGCCCGGCGGACAGCCGGGTCGCTCGCCGCGCCGATCCACAGCGGCGGCCCGCCGGGCTGCGCAGGCAGCGGCCGGACGGCGACGGCGGGCCCGTCCTGCAGCGGCCCGCCTGGGGCCAGCTCGCCGCGCCAGGCACGGCGCATCGTGTCCATGCTCGCGACCAGCCTGGGCACCCGCTCGGACAGCGGCACGCCGAAACCCTCGAACTCCTCCTCCCGCCAGCCGAGCCCGAGACCGAGGATCAGCCGGCCACCGGAGATCAGGTCGGTGACGGCGGCGTCCTCGGCCAGCCGCAGCGGGTCGTGCAGCGGCGCGAGCACGACGCCGGTCCCGATCCGCACCTGCTCTGTGCGCGCGGCGATCGCGGCGCAGAGCGGCAGCATCGCGGGCAGGTAGCCGTCGTCGACGAAGTGGTGCTCGGAGACCCAGACCGACTCGAGGCCGAGCCGCTCGGCCTGCACGGCCAGGTCAAGCGCCTGGGCGTACAACTCGACGTCGCTGCGGTCGTCGCCGGGATAGCGCTGGCAGGTGATGAAGCCAAAGCCGAGCGAGATGCTCATGCCGCAGCCTCCTTACCTGCGGACGCGGCCTGCGCCACCACCGACGGCTTGGCCAGGAAATCGGCGTAGTCAAGCTCGCGATACGGGACTGAGCACGGGTTGCCGTCGGTAACCCACATCCGTCGCGCTTCCAGGTCCATCAGCACTGAGGTCGCGGTCATGCCCTGGTCATGCCGCGGCATCCTCGGGTCGGGATGGCAGCACACGCCCGACGGGTAGTTCGCGTGGTCGGACAGCAGCGCCCGGAACGTGGCCAGCGAAGGGTCAGCTGCCGCCTGCACTCCAGCGCGCAGGCGCTGCAGCCGGACCGGGCTATCCGGCATAGCCCATACTGAGACGTCCCTTCCGGCGAACCGCTCAGCCAGGAAATGGTTGGTATGCAAGACAACGCCGCCGGCTCCCGGATAGAGCAGGTACAGCCGGGAGAAGTCGCCGGGGGAGGCCTCGATGTCGACCGCTATGCCGTCTCGGTGCGCGAGCAGGTAGTTGGCCGACGAGGACCGGAATCCAGCCTGAAGGGCGGTGATCGCGTCCGAGACGTTCTCGCAGTCCATGATCGCGCGAAGCAGGACGTGGTACGGCAGCCCGGGCTCCCCCGTGTCGTCTGAGGTGACGAGCGCGTTAGTAACCAGGCCCAGACCAGAGGAATTCATCCCGGTCTTGGCGAGCAGGCCGGCCTCGACCACGGTGACGAAGTCGGGCGCGTCGTCCTGGCGAGACTCGAGCACCACCACCGTCTCCGCGGTGTGCGGGAGCCAGTCCCAGTTCTGCCCGAGCAGCGTCGGGCCCGGGCGGCCCGGGGCCGGGGCCACGGCGAACGCGCTGCACTCTGGTGGTCCTGTGCGGGCCGGGCCGGCGCCGGCGGCGGCTTGCCGCGCCTTGGCGGCGAACATCACCTCTGTGCGCACGTTGATCGCGAGCACGTCCGCGAAGTCGAGCCCGGCGCCGTCCGCGATGCCGCGCATCTCAGCCAGGTACTGCGATCTGTACGCTTCGATCGGCGCCTCGAACCTGGCTGCCTCGGCGAGGACGGTCGGCCAGTCCCATCCGGCCAGCTCGGCGAACACCTCGCGGTAGGCGCTGACCGAGCGGCGCACCCGTTTCCTTGCCTGCTCGCCGTATTGCCTGCCACGCTGGCTTGCCGAGCCTGCCACGCGCACATGCGGGTACTCACCCATCGCCATTCCCTTCAGATCGCAGTACTGCCGCCGTCCACCGGGACGGCGACGCCAGTGAGGTAGGAAGCGTCCGGAGACGCCAGGAACACGATCACGGCCGCGACCTCGTCCGCGGTGCCGAGGCGGCGCAGCGGCACCCCGGCCTCCAGGTACGCCTGGCCGGCTACCGGGTCGTCCATCAGCCGCAGCATCGGTGTGTCGATCACGCCAGGGCAGACGGCATTGGCCCGGATGCCATACTGTGCCCATTCGACGGCCATCTGCCTGGTCAGGGCCAGCACGCCGGCCTTGCTTGCGTTGTAATGGGCGGCGGGCTCGGCGGCATCGGCGACGAGCGCGGCGGTCGAGCCGATGTTCACGATCGCGCCGGACAGGCCAGCCTCGGCGAGCCCGGCAGCCACCGCCCGGCCGACCAGGAACGGCCCGAGCAGGTTGATGGCCATCGTCTCGTCCCACTCGCCTTGGGTGAGGTCGAGCAGCGCGCGGATCCGGTAGACGCCGGCCGCGTTAACCAGCACATCCGCTGGTCCGCCAAGCAGCTCAGCGGCCCGGAGGACGGTACTCGTGACCTGCTCACGGCTGGTGACGTCCGCGGTGAGGCAGCTGATCGGAGGCTCAATGAGTGGCCAGCGACGGTCCACGCCGATTACGGCGGCTCCTTCGGACCGCAGGCGCCGCGCCGTGGCGAGCCCGATTCCTGAGCCAGCCCCGGTCACCAGCGCTCGCCGTCCGGCCATCCGGCCGTCCCGCGCCGCGCCCTCAGCTGAGCCAGACACCGCCGTTGACCCCGATCGTCTGCCCGGTGACGTAGCAGGCGTCGCCGGAAAGCAGCCATGTGACCGCACCGGCGATGTCCGCGCCGGTGCCGTGCCGGCGCAGTGGCACGCTGGCGACGACAAGCTCCATCTGATGCTCAAGCGTCGTGCCTGAGGTGGCGGCGCGCGAGCGCAGCTCGTCCCAGTGCATCTCGGTCGCCATGTTGCCAGGCGCGATCGTGTTCACCCGGATGCGGTGCGGCGCGAGCTCCAGGGCCAGCGACTGGGTGAGCAGCGCGACTGCCCCCTTTGACGCGCAGTAGCCGGCCCCGCCAGCCACCCCCTGCTGGCCGAATATCGATCCGACGTTCACGATCGCGCCGCCGGACTGCTGCCCGATCATGAGCCTGGCCGCTGCCCGCGAGCCGAGGAACGCCGAACCGAGGTTGACCTGGAGCACCTGCCAGAAGTCGGCGAACGCCGTGTCGACCACGCGGGTGTCAGGGCCGCCGATCCCGGCATTGTTGACAAGCGCATCGATCCCGCCGAGCGCGCTGGCTGCCTGGGCGATCGCGGCCTCGCAGGCGGCCTCGTCGGCGACGTCCGCGACGATCCCGCTCACGTGGCCCGCCGTCTGCGCTGATGCGATCCGCTCCGCGGTCGCGGTCACGTCAGGGCTGATGTCGATGAGCGCAACGCTCGCTCCATCCGAGGCCAGCCGGGCCGCTATCGCCTCGCCTAGCCCGCGCGCGGCACCGGTCACAACCGCCTTCATGCGCGGCTCGCGATCTGCGCTGTGGTCGTGACCCAGACGTCGGAATGGCCGGTCACGAACGACAGAAACTGATCTAGGAACGTCAGCCGGGAGGGTCGCCCGATGATCTGCGGGTGCATGGTGAATACGCACGCGCCGCCTAGTTCCCTGATGCCGAGGAATTCCTCTGCCCACAGCGTCCTGACATGCCCGGTGGTCGAGATGGTCTTGGTCCAACTCGCGCCATCGAACCAGAAATGCGGCGCGTCGTCGAGAATCCAGGAAATCGGCACTTCGACCAGGGGCGGGTCTTGGATGCGGTACGGGCGGATGTCGTCCATCAGGTTGGAAGAGTAGGCGATGCCGTGCTCGTGCAGCAGGCCAAGCGTGTGCGGGCTCAGGTCCCACGACGGCGACCGGTAGCCGGTCACCGCCGCCCCGAAACTGCGCAGGATCTCAAGCCCGCGGACGAGCTCGGCCTTTTCCTGCTCGCGGGTGAGCTTGTGCGGCGACGTATGCGTGTAGCCATGATGGGCGACCTCATGCCCGGCGGCGACGATCTCGGCAACGCGGCCCCGGTGCCGCTCTGCGACGCGGCCTGGAATGTAGAACGTGGCCTGCACCTGGTGCCTCGCCAGCAGGTCCAGGATCAGCGGGACGGCGACCTTGGCCCCGTAGGTGCCCTGGGACAGAACCCCTGGACGGTTGGCGTTCTCCGGGTCCTCGCCGATCCATACCTCCTCGGCATCGAAGTCGAAGGTGAAGGATGCAGCGCAGCGGGCGCCGTCAGGCCACATGCTGATGGGGACTCCCCTCAGTCTCACCGGCCGCATCAGCGGCCTCGGTTTCGGTCTGCTCGCCTTCAGCGGCCCACGCGGCGATCCGGCGCCAGTACCGGCCGATCATCCCGGCCAGCCCGTCCGGCACGAAGATCACGACGACGAGCAGGAAGATTCCGAGAATCGTGAACTCCGCACCGGGATGGGTGACCAGCAAGGTCGCGACGAGCTGCACGAGGATGGTGCCGAGAATGGGCCCGGTCGCGGTGCCGAGACCGCCGATCACCAGCATGGTCACGTAGACGCTCATCGGCGTCAGGCCCATCACCGACGGCGAGATGCTCTGGTCGTAGCTGACGTACAGCCCGCCGGCGACGCCGGCCAGGAATCCGGAGATCGCGAAGGCGCCGATCCTGTACCGCAGCGGGTCGACGCCGCGCGCGGCCGCATAGGCAGGAGCATCCCTGATACCACGCAGCGCGATCCCCAGCCGGGAATGCCCGATCGCGGCGAGCAGCACCGTCGAGATGACGACGACCGCCAGCGCTGTCCAGTAATACGCCTTCGCCGATGCGGCCAGGCTGAGCGCGGAATACAGTCCAGGAACGATTGGCAGCCCGAACGAGCCTCCGGTCAGCCCGGACCCGTCGTTCAGTATCACGTACTGGATCACCTCGGCGAACGCGAAGGTGAGCAGCGAGGTGTAGATGCCGTATAGCCGCAGCGTTGGGAATGCCAGCAAGATGGCCGCGACCATCGCGACCAGGCCGCCGGCCAGCAGTGCCAGCCACGGGGATAGCGAGGAGTGCAGCATGATGATGCCCGCGCCGTAGCCGCCGAGCGCGTAGAGCGCGAGCTGGCCGAAGTTCCAGACGCCGGCCACGCCAAGGACGAAGTTCCAGCTAATGTTGAGCACCAGCAGGATGAGCGTGGTGATCATCACGCCGAGCGCGTACTGATTGGTCATCACCAGCGGCATGGCGGCGGCCAGCAGCACCGCGAGTCCGGCCAGGGCCCACCGGCCCGATGTCATCGCCGGGAACGCGGACCGGGTGAGAGGCTGGCGATCACTCACAGCCGGGCCTCCGATGGCTTGCCGAGCAGGCCGTATGGCCTGATGATCAGCACGAGCAGGATTACGCCGTACAGGATCGGCAGCGACCAGGTGGTGCCGACGATCACCTCGGCAGTCGACTGGATCAGGCCGATGGCGTAGGCCGCATAGACCGTCCCCGGCAGGCTGCCGAGTCCGCCGAAGATTACGACGATCAGCGCCTCGAGCAGCGGCAGGTCGCCGGCCTGCGGGTAGGCGAAATACAGCCCGCCGAGGAAGACGCCTGCGACCCCGGCCAGGGCGGAAGCCAGCCCCATCGTGAGCGGGTACAGCTTGCCGACCGGCACGCCCATCAGCCGGGCCGCGTCCAGGTCCTGGGCGACGGCCCGGATCGCCATGCCCCAGCGGGTCCTGGCCAGGAAGACGCCAAGCACGGCCATCATCGCGATCGACACGAGAGCCATCGTGAGCGACTGGAAGGGCAGGTCCACGCCGTGGTAGATGCTGATGCCGCCGGAGATAACGGGGGTGACATTGCGCTGGAACGGGCCGAACAATTCCAGCGCGACATTGGTCAGCACCATGGCCACCGCGAATGTGGTAATGAACGTGACCATCTCGAAGTCAATAGCGCTGCGCCGCCTCATCAGCGGCTGCACCGAGACGAGCTGCGTCAGCGCGCCGAGGATGAAGGTCGCGATGAACGCGGCGATGATGGCTAGCGCGGGGTTCCAGCCGGCGACCACCAGGATGCCCCAGGCAATGAAGCTGCCAACCATCACCATCGAGCCCTGGGACATGTCCAAGATCCGCAGCGTGCCGTAGATCAGCGTCATGCCGATCGCGACGAGGCCGTAGATCGAGCCGAGAATGATGGTGCTAACGGCGATGCCGACGATGTCCGTCATAGCCATGGCGTTACAGGCTTCCCAGGTAGGTCTGCACGATGGCCGGATCGGCGGATAGCTCGGCGTAGGGCCCGCTAGCGATGATCGTGCCCGTCTCCACCACATGCACGGCATCGGCCACGGCACCAACGTGGCTGAAGTTCTCCTCGACCAGGACGATCGTCGCGCCCGATTCCTTGAGGCGGCCGATCGCCTCATAGACGGCGTCGATTGCGACCGGCGCCAGCCCGAGCGACGGCTCGTCGATCAGGGTGATCCGCGACGGCCGCATGAGGGCCCGGCCAAGGGCGACGAGTCGGCGCTCGCCGCCAGAGAGCGTCCGTGCCCGCTGGCTCGCCCTCTCTGCGACTACCGGAAACTGCTTATAGACCCGGGCGACCACGGCGCGCCGGTCCCGCCAGGACGCGGCCGGGAACGCCCCCATCATCAGGTTCTCCTCGACCGTCATCTCAGCGAATAGCCCGTCGCCCTGCGGCACGTGCACGAGCCCGAGCGCCGAGATCTGCTCGGCCGGCCGGCCTGTCACGTCCTGCCCGTCCAGCAGGACCCGACCCGCTGATGGCGTGATCAGCCCGCTGATCGCGCGCAGCAGGGTTGTCTTGCCGTGCCCGTTAGGGCCGATCAGCACCGCGGCTTCGCCGGCCTGCACGGTGAGGGTCAGGCCGGCGATGACCGTTGTGTCGAGGTAGCCGGCACTGAGCCCGGCGACCTCGAGCATCGGACCGCTCATGACGGTCCCCGGTGCTTGGCCCCGAGGTAGACCTCGATCACCTTCTCGTCCGCGAGCATCTGAGCCGGGGTGCCCTCGAAGAAGACCGCGCCATGGTGCATGACCATGACCCGGTCGGCGATGGTGGTCAGCGCGCGCATCACATGTTCGATACAGACAATCGCCAGGCCACGCTGACGGATGCTGCCGATCAGGTCGATCGTCCGGCCGATTTCAGCGGGGCTGAGACCGCCGAACGGCTCGTCGAGCAGAAGCGCGGATGCGCCGGTAGCCAGCGCCGTGCCGAGCATCAGGCTCTTGCGGTCAAAGATGCCGAGCAGGTCAGACTGCAACTGTGCCTTGCCGGCCAGCCCGACCAGGTCCAGGTACTCAGCGGAGATCTCGCGGGCGCTGCGGCCAGCGCCGCGCCGGCGGCCGGCCCTTGGCTGGCCAAATGCCGCCGCCAGCAGCATGTTCTCCGCGACAGTGAGCGAGCGGGCTACGGTCGGCTGCTGGAATGTCCGGGCCAGGCCGAGCCTGGCCCGGACGTGCACCGGTTCGCTGGTGATCGCCTTCCCGCCGAGCAGGACCTCGCCGGCGGTTGCCCGGGTGTGCCCGGTGATCACGTCGAACAGCGTGGTCTTGCCGGCCCCGTTAGGCCCGGCGATGCCCAGCACTTCGCCGGGCGCCACGTCGAACGACACGTCAGCGACCGCGCGCAGGCCGCCGTAGTCCTTCCTGACTTCGCGAGCCTGCAGGACCGGCCGCCCGATTACTTCTTCAGCCACGCTACTTCTTCAGCCGCGCTACTTCTTCAACCACGGCGGTCGCTGATAGCTGCCGGTGGTGTACGGGTCGGGCGAGACCAGCACCTGCTTCCCGTTCTGGATCTGGAAGGTCAGGTGCGGCATGCCCAGGCTCGGGTCCTTGGTGTAATCGGGGTACGGATAGCAGGTCAGGTAGTCATCAGGAAAGCGATAGGTGCCGCAGACACCGCGGTAGGTCATGCCCTTAATGATCTTGTTCACGGCAGCGAAGTTATACGGGTCGCCGACCACCTCGACGGCCTGGGCCCACAGTTTCACCAGGTCGTACTGGTCTCCCGCGTTGCTGAATCCGGGCGGAGCGTTGAATTTCGCCTGGAATGCCTGCTGGAATGGCGATGCAACCGGGTCGTTCTGCAGGATTCCGACCACGGTCGACCACAGCACGCCGTCGGCCGCGCTGCCGGCCAGCTGCAGGTACTGCGGGATCGACGGGGCGTATTGCTGGTAGACCAGCGACTGGGTCGGTGACTGCCGGAACTGCTTGATGAACGACGCCTCGTCGCCAGCCGCGTAGTCGCTGAAGAAGACGATGCCCGGCGGGTTGCTCCTGATCTTCACCAGCGTCGCTGTCCAGTCCGCCTGCGGCACGGTGAACTGGCTGAACAGCGTGGTTTTCCAGCCGATCTTCTGCATCCCTGACTGGAACGCCTTGGCGATGTTCAGGCTGTACGGGTCGTTGCTGCTGACGATGGCCATTGTCTTTGACGAAGGCACCCACTGCTTCGTCGCGATGAGGTTCTTCAGCAGCACGACGAATCCCGGGCCGTACCAGGTCTCCGACGGGTCTCCCTGGAAGATGTTGGTGATCCCGCGCTGCTTGACGAAGTCGACGTTGCCGTGCCAGGTGTTGACGTGAAAGGTCGGGATGCCGGCCTGCGCCACGATCGGGAACTCGACGGAGCTGTACGTGCAGAACCCGCTGAAGATCGCGGCCACCTTCTGCGAGACGAATTTCTGCCAGACGTTCTTCATCACGTCAGGCTGCTGTGCCTGGGTGTCGAGTTTGGAGATGAGCAGCTGACGCCCAAGCACGCCGCCGTTCGCGTTGATCTCCGAGACGGCGAGCTGCTGTCCGCGCAGCTGCATGATGCCGTCGCCGGCATAGGCACCGGTCAGGGGGCTGCCTGAACCGATGACGATCGGGCCCTTGCTGCCGCCCGACTGATTCCCGCTGCCCGAGGACGACGAGGACCTGCCGCCGAAGTAGCCCCCCGCGCCCCCCACGATCAGGCCGCCTGCTCCGGCGGCGCCGAGACCACGCAGGAAGTCCTTCCTGCTCACGCCAGTGCTGTTCGCTGCCACGCCGGTGACCCTCCTGTTTGCACGCGCAATACGGCCCGTTGTTGAACGACACTCTCGCGCGGGACTACAGTCAGCACAATCCGTAAGTTGACGGATATCGGGGGCAAGCTGCCAGCAAGGGCAAGCAGGTGCCGCAATCGGATGCCGGGGAGGTGACAGGCTGGCCGTGACGCGGGCCGGGAGTCGGCATGACGCGCCGGGCGCGCTGCCCGGTCAGACAGCGGCGCCCGCCGGGGGCGGGCCTGCCGCGTTCCCGCCCGACGCACGCCTGCAGGCCTACGTGCGCGCTTTCCCCGGCTGCGGCGCTGACGTGGCCAGCTTCCACTGGCGGGCGGATGCGGGAAGCTGGTTCCGGGTCAAGCTGGAGGCGGATGCGGCCGGCCGGGTCCGGTTCGCTGCCCAGCCGGTCGCGCTTCCGCACCGGCTGACCGCGCGCGAGCTTGACGTGCTCACGCTGCTGGCGATCGGCCTCAGCAACACCGACATCGGCACCGTCCTTTTCGCCAGCCCGCGCACCGTCTCGACCCACGTCGAGCACATACTTGCCAAGCTCGGCCAGGCCAGCCGTACCGCGGCTGCTGCGATGGCGGTAGAACGCGGCTACCTGCGGCTGCCGCTGCCCGGGCGGGGACCGGTGCTGGGCAGCCTGACGATCTGCCAGCTCGAAACTCTGGCTCGCGGTGGCCACGACGGCGGGGTTGAACCGGACCTGGAAACGGGGCAGCAGCCTGGCGCCGGGACGGCCTGGCGGCCGCGAGCGGCCGAGGCCCCCCGAATGGCCGAGGCCCCCCGAATGGCCGAGCCCCCCCGAACGTCCGAGCGCCCGCGAGCGGCCGAGCGGCGGCGAACGGCCGAGCGCCCGCTGAGGATCGGCTCGGCCCTTCCACTGTCAGGCCCGGCTGGCGGTGACGGGCAGCAGATGGTCAAGGGCTCAGCGCTGGCGATCGCCGAGATCAACGCCAGGGGCGGCATCGGCGGGCGGCTGATCGAGCAGGTCGTCGTCGACGTGGACATATTCTCGCCCGACGGCGTCGAACGTGCCTTTCGGCGGCTG
>DASWGE010000075.1:0-2249 GCA_036393895.1 Streptosporangiaceae bacterium
CATGGCGCTCGACAATCCGGACCCGATGCTGGGCATTCATCTCAGCAACCTCGATGTCGCGCCATACCTGGGACGGGAATCGCGACCGTTGTCGCAATCCGAGCAGGCTTACCTTGCGCAGTTTGAGCGGTGGCGCGAGGACGACCGTGGCTACGGCGCCATCCAGTCCACCAGACCGCAGACGGTCGGCTACGGCCTCAACGACTCGCCGGCCGGACTGGCAGCCTGGCTGATTGAGAAGTGGCGGGCATGGTCTGACTCCGGGGGGAACCTGGACGCTACGTTCTCCCGGGATTTCCTGCTTACCGTCGTGACCTTGTACTGGGTGTCGCAGACGATCACATCTTCGATGCGCGACTATGCGGACAACCGATGGCTGGCCGCGCTGGGCCCGGGTGATCGGATCACAGTCCCCACGGCGATCGCCGTATTCGCTAACCAGCTCGTCGACGACGGCTGCCCTCCTCGCGAGTGGGCCGAGCGGCTGTACAACGTCCGCCGGTGGTCGCCGATGCGCAAGGGCGGTCATTTCGCTCCCGCCGAGCAACCGGAATTGCTCGCCCGCGATATCGCGGCGTTCTTCGGTGATCTCCGATCGTGAGCCGCGCTCTGGCGGCTCTCATGGGGCAACGCGCTCGATGATCGTGACGTTGGCCTGGCCGCCGCCCTCGCACATGGTTTGCAGGCCGAACCGGCCGCGGGCCCGGTCGAGACCGTGCAACAGCGTCGTCATCAGCCGGGCGCCAGTCGCGCCGAGGGGGTGGCCGAGCGCGATCGCGCCGCCGGTCACGTTCACCCGGCTCAGGTCGGCGCCGGTCTCCCGCTGCCACGCGAGCACGACCGGCGCGAAGGCCTCGTTGATCTCGATCAGGTCGATGTCGGCCAGATTCATGCCAGCCTTGCGCAGCGCGTGCTCGGTGGCCGCGATCGGCGCGGTCAGCATCAAGACCGGGTCATCGCCGCGCGCCGAGATGTGAGCGATCCGCGCCCGCGGGCGCAGGCCGTGCTCGGTGACCGCTCGCTCGGAGGCGATCAGCAGCGCGGCCGCTCCGTCGGCAATCTGACTGGAGAGCGCTGCCGTGATCACCCCGCCATCCTCGGCTGGGCGGAGGGCCGTGAGGTTCGCCATCCGCTCCAGCGAGGTGTCGCGCCGCGGGCACTCGTCGTCGCGCAGATCACCGTAGGGCTGGATCTCGGCCTCGAAGGCACCGCCGTCGATTGCCGCGACCGCCCGCTGGTGGCTCGCCAGGGCGAACTCCTCCATCTCTGCCCGGCCGATCCCCCACTTGGCCGCGATCATGTCGGCGGCCCTGAACTGGGAGATCTCCTGGCTGCCGTACCGCCGCTGCCAGCCGCCCGAGCCGCCGAAGGGATCATCGTGGCCGAACGCGTGACCAGCGGTCATAGCAGCGGCGATCGGGATCTGGCTCATGTTCTGCACCCCGCCAGCGACGACGAGGTCGGCGGTACCGCTCAGCACGGCCTGCGCGGCGAAATGCACGGCCTGCTGTGACGATCCGCACTGCCGGTCCACGGTTACCCCTGGCACAGTCTCGGGAAGCCCGGCCGCCAGCCACGCCGTCCTGGCGATGTCGCCCGCCTGCGGGCCGATCGTGTCCACGCAGCCGAAGATCACGTCGTCGACGGCGGCCGGATCAATGCCGGTGCGCCTGACCAGTGACGAGAGCACGTGAGCGCCGAGGTCGGCGGGGTGAGCGCTGGCCAGGCCGCCGCCGCGTCGGCCGACCGGCGTCCTGACCGCATCGACTATGAACGCGTCAGCCAAGCCCCTCAGCCTCCCGCTCGCTCACGTCGGCACCTCGGCCCGGCGGCTAATCGCGGTCCAGAGATTAGAACACGTTCTAGCCTACGACTTCTCGGCAGGGCGTCATCATCGTATGACCCGTGACTCTCAGCGCAGGAACGTGACGAGCACAAGCCCGCCATGACCGCTCGCGCCGTTGCCGGACGACGCACCGGCTCCGCCATCACCGCCGGCGCCCGCAAATCCGCGGCCACCGCCCGACCCGCCGATAGGCGTGCTCGGGCACGTGGGCGGGAGGTAGCTGCTCGAGATGCCCGACCGGGGCGCGGCAGTGTCGAGGCCCAGGCTGGCCGGGTCGGTCGGCGCGAGGCCGTCCCCACCGCTACCACCAGGCACCGGGCCATTGTGGACGGCAGCGTCGCAGCTCTCACCAGGGAAGCCGCCGCCGCCGCCGGTAGCCCTGGCGGTGAGAGCGCTCTTGCCG
>DASWGE010000076.1:0-5603 GCA_036393895.1 Streptosporangiaceae bacterium
GACACCTACGTCGCCACGGCCGCGACGGTAGGCCCGTGGTCCCTCGATGCACAGCACGGCGGGCCTCCCTCCGCGCTGGCTGCAAGGGCGCTGGAGCGGCATGAGGCCGACGAGAGGCAGCGACTGGCTCGTGTTGCTGTCGACATCTTGCGTCCGATTCCGGTCGGCAAGCTCTCGGTCAGGACCAGGCTGGTTCGCCCGGGGCGGAGGATCACGCTGGCCGAGGCGGTCATGGAGGCCGATGGCCACGAGGTAATGCACGCGCGCGGTTGGCGGATCGAGCGGCCGGCCGGAGACGTTCCCGAGATCGTCGATGGCGCCAGCGCGGCCCCGCTGCCCGCGGCCGGAGACGGGGAGGTGCCGTCCATCTTTACCCGCGAGCCTGAGGGTTACCTGGCGTCGATCGAGTGGCGGTTCATGCCGCAAGATCCCACAGCCACGGATGCCAGGTACGCGCAGGTCAGGGCGGCTTGGACCCGGCCGCGGATCCCGTTGCTGCCGGACGAGGAGCCGTCCGCGATGTCACGCGCTCTGCTGGTCGCAGACTCGGGGAGTGGAGTAGGCGCCGCGCTTCCGGCCACTGAGTTCATCTTCATCAACGTCGACGTCACCGTCGTCCTGCCGCGTGATCCGGCCGGGGACTGGCTGCTGCTCGAGGCGGCGACAACCGTCGGATCGGACGGTACCGGGCTCGCGATGACCCGCCTGTCGGACCAGACCCGCCCGTGCGGGCGTGCCTGGCAGACACTGCTCGTCGCACCCCGCTAGCCGGGGGCACAACCGCGCTAACCAGCGGCACGGCCGCATCCCAGGGCCGCGGAACTATCAAATGTGATCTCCCTCACGTAACCCGGCGCAGTCCGAACCAGACCCTGGCCTCGTCCGTACTGATATCTGGATCATTGACCGGCGCCAGGCCACGGGCTCGGACCGCACCTTAAGGAGGGGATCCTGTATGTCAAGCAAGCTCAGCAGATCGCTGATCGGCAGTCTCGCGCTGATTGCCGCTCTGTTGGCCGGCTGCTCGTCTCACTCGACGACCCACCAGACGACGACGACCCACCAGTCAACACCGTCCGCCGGTGGTGGCGGCGGCAATGCCGGCGGCGGCAATGTCGGCGGCGGCGGTGGCATCCCGCAGAACAACGGCGGCGACCACGACGGCGACAACAACGGTGGTCCCAGCGACGGCGATGGCAACGTCTAAGGCGGGCTTGCCCGGGATCTTCGTTACCGCCGCGCTGACGACGGTAGCGGTGGCGGTCGCCACGGCGGGATGCCAGTCTTCCCCCGCGGCCGCCGCCCGCACAGGCCACCCCGGCGAGCACTCGCCCGGCACCAAAGTGCGGCTGGTCCATACGCTGTCCGCGCAGCGAGCGCCAGCCAGCTGGCACCTTCTCACCTTGCCGGACCTGGGCGCGGTGCTCGCCCTTCCGCCGTCCATGCACCGCGTCCCGGGCGACCGCGGGACCGTGTCCGCGGCCGAGTTCGGCCACTCAGGGTCGTATCTGCTGTATCTCAACGCCACGCCGAAGCAGGGCAACGAGACCTTGCGTGGCTGGCCGGAATTCCGGATCGATCATGTGGCCGAGGAGGAGCACACGACGCCGCGCCAGATCGCGGCGAGCCATGGCGTGCGATTCTTGGGCGGGACCGGATCGTGCGTGATCGACACGTACGTGACCAAGGTCAAGGCGAATCACTTCACCGAGATCGCCTGCTACGTGCGGGGGAAATCGAGTTCGAGCGTCATCATCGGAGCCGCGCCGACGGCTGACTGGGCGAAAGCGTCCGGCCCGCTGATGCGAGCCGTCGCCGCGTTCCAGGTGAGATGACGCGACCGCCGCCTGAGAGGGCGTGAATCGGAACCATGGCACAGAAGACATCCGTTCCAAAGGCCAGAACCGGCCGACCAGCCGGACTGTCCAACGTGATGCTGCTTGCGTCCGTCCGCAAACCAGAGCTCAGGGATCGACGCAACCTGTTCATCACCGCCCTGGTACTGCGGCTTGCCGGCGCAGGGTTGCTGGCTTGGATTGGTTATATCCACTGGGTTCTCTGGCAGAGCGAGGGCTATAAGTTCATCCCGACCGACGGCCCGTTCTTCCTGGTCGACGCGATAGCCGGAGTTGCGCTCGCCGCCGCGCTCCTCGTCTGGCCGCGGCCGCTGGCCGGGCTGGTTTCGGCCGGGTTCGTCGCGGGGACAATCTTGGCGCTGGTGATCAGCCTGACGGTCGGGCTGCTTGGCTTCAACGAGTCGATTTCGGCCTACTACGTTGTCCTCGCGCTGGTTGTTGAATCCATAACGCTGGTCATCCTGCTGGCTTGGACCGTGCTGGTCGCCTGGCTGGTTCCCGGCCGCTCTTGAGTATGCGCTCCTGAGCATCCGGCTGGGCAACCCGTCATTCGCCTGTCTGGCAGTCCGCGCTCGCGGGCTGATCCCCTGCGGCGGATACCCTGGCTGGATGCTTGCAGGGAAAGGTGCCGAGCAGTCGGCAGGAGGAGTGCGCACATGACCGCCGTGGATCTCCAGGGCGCCTACAACGTCCGTGATCTGGGCGGGCTGCGGACAAAGGACAGGCGGCGAACCAGGTACGGCCTCGTCTACCGCGGTGACTCGCTGGACAGCGTCACCCCGGCTGACGCCAAGATCCTTTTCGACAAGCTCGGCATCGGCACGATCATCGACCTGCGGACGAAGGCCGAGACAGACCTCAGCGATACCCAATTTCCTGTACCGGTGCACCGGTTCTCGGTGCTGGCCGAAGGCAGGCTCGGACGCGAGCCGTTTCCCTCCGACGATCCCGCCGAGCTGGCGAAGGTATACCTGAATAACCTTGAGGGCGGCCGGTCCGCGGTCAAGGGCACCTTCGATGTGATCGCCGCCAACCTGCAGGCGGGCGTGGCCACGCTGTTCCACTGCGCGGCGGGACGAGACCGCACCGGGATCATCGCTGCCCTCCTGCTTGGCCTAGCGGAGGTGACGTACGGCGAGATCGCCAGGGACTATGTGCAGAGCAACAGGAACGCCCGCCGCGTCACCAAGAGGCTTGCCGACAACCCGCTCTACGCTAACCATGAGGCGCATCAGAATGAGGTGATCCTGCTGCATGAGCGGACGATCATGGAGTTCATGCGGCTGCTGCGCGAGCAATCGGGCGGGCCGCGGCAGTTCTGCCTCGACAGCGGGGTTAGCGAGGAGACCATCGCGGTGATCGAGGAGAAGTTTCTCACCGCCCCCGGCGAAGCCGACGGGACGTGACCGGCGATCGAGCCAGCGCCGGGGCTGCGCGCCGAACTCCGGGCCGTGCCGGGAATGACCGTTCTGACCGGCGGCCAGACCGGCGTGGACACAGCGGCGGCACGGGCTGCGCTTGTGGCGGGCCTGCTCGTGCACGTCGTCTTCCCGTGCGGGTACCGCCAGGAGGACGGCCCCATCACGCCGGCCGGGCGCCGGGCCCTGCGCGGCGCCGTGCTGCACGAGCTGGCCAGCCCTGAGTTCGGGGACCGCACGTGGACCTGTGTCGCCCTGGCAGACGCGGTGATCCTGATCGACCCGGCTGGCGGCGATGGCTGCCAGGAGACCATCCGCGCGGCCGGGCAGCTGGGGCGGCCGCTGCTCAACTTGCCCGCCAGGCTCGGTCCCGCGGGGCGGGCAAGCGCGGGGCGGGCGAGCCGGCGGGCCGCCAGGACGGAGGTCGCGCCCGCGGTCGGAGATTTCCTGTGCCGCAACAGAACGCAGGTGCTGATGATCGCAGGATGCCGAGGCACCTTGCTCGCCGGTCAGCACAAGACCGCGGAGGTAGAGACTCGGGTCAGGGCGATCGTGGCCGTGCTCCGCGAGTGCCAGGACCGGCTCTCCTAGTCTTCTGGCGGCTCGCCCCAGTCGACGTTGACGTTCTCGGCCACGTCGGGATGGCGCTCGAGCCAGCTGCGGGCGAAAGGGCAGAGCGGCACGACGGTCAGGCCCTCACCGGACGCCCGCTCGACGGCCGCCTTGACGAGCAGCCCGCCGATGCCATGGCCGCCGACCGCCTCGGGGACCTCGGTGTGCAGCAGGACCATACGGTCAGCGCGCCTGCGGTATCTGAGCTCGGCCACGGCGCCATCGACGGTCAGCTCGAAGCGCGATTCGGCGCGGTTGTCGATTACCCTCTCGTCCTCGTTCATGCCACTATCGTCGCATCGTGCGGGCGCGCATGAGGAGCCGCACGGCTCGCTTCGAGTGTGAGCTGAGGCCGGCCGTCGGGCCAGCAGGATTTCCGCTCCTACGGGCACGAACCCGGCCGCTACGAATGCCCGCACGCTCGCGGCGTTAGCTGGGGCAACCTGCGCCCAGAGCCGTTCGCCGTCAGGTATCAGGTGCCTGGCTGCCCGGGCAAGCGTGCGGCCCAGGCCGCGTTCGCGCCGGTTCTCGTCGACCTCGATCGCCGTCTCCCAGCGGCCAGCCACGCCCCTGCCGAGCAACACGACCCCGCCGTCGGCCTGCCACGCCCTCACATCGTCGCGGTAGTTCAGCGCCCTGGCCACGCGTGGATGCTCAGGGTCGGAGTCAGGCGTGAGGTCCAGCGGCGGTGGTCCGGGGAGCGGGTCGGCGACGCAGAGTATGTCGATGCTGCCGGGCCGGCGGTTCGTGGCCGCGGACAGTGCCTGCAGGAACGGCGGGCTGAGCGGTGCGCCGAGGTCTCCCGGCGCCAGCTGGCTGCTGACCCAGTCTGGTTCCACATCGGCGAAGACGACAGCGTGCGCGGTGAAGCCGAGCACTCCCGCGTCTCGCGCTGAGGGCTGCGGCAGGACCGCGACCCCGCCGTCGGCCGCCGGAAACCGCCCCTCGGCCGCGTCGCGGAGCAGCCGGGCGAGCCGAGCCCTCGAAAATTGGGCATCGTCGGTCAAAATCCCTCCTGAGGAGTCGATGTGCGGCACGGCGCGAGCCGTCCATTCAACAGCGATGGCCCAGCACTGTTCAAACAACACGGTTGATGGGCCATCGCTGTTGTACGCAGCGGGCCAGATGAGCGTTCGGGCGCGGGTCGGGCAGGCCTTAGCGGTAGGCCGAGATGCCGGTCAGGGCCTGGCCGATCGCGAGCGTGTGGATTTCCTCGGTGCCCTCATAGGTCAGCACCGACTCCAGGTTGTTGGCGTGCCTGATGACCGGGTACTCGAGCGTCACGCCATTAGCGCCCAGCACGGTCCTGGCCGTCCGCGCTATGTCGATCGCCGTCCTGACGTTGCTCATCTTGCCCAGGCTGATCTGCTCGGGGGTAACTCTCTCAGCTTCCTTGAGCCTGCCTATGTGCAGGGCGAGCAGTTGGGCGCGCTGCAGGTCGGCGAGCATCCAGGCCAGCTTGGACTGGGTCAGCTGGAAGCCGCCGATCTTCTTCCCGAACTGCTCGCGCGTGGTTGCGTACTCGGTCGCTGCCTCCAGGCACGAGCGCGCAGCGCCCGTGACGCCCCAGATGATGCCGAACCTGGCCTCGGTCAGGCAAGACAGGGGCCCTTTCAGGCCGGTCACGCCCGGCAGGACGGCGTCCCCGGGCAGCCGCACGTCGTCAAGGTGCAGTTCAGAAGTCACAGATGCCCGAAGGGATAGTTTCTTATGAATA
>DASWGE010000077.1:0-3219 GCA_036393895.1 Streptosporangiaceae bacterium
CCTGTTCATTTCCTCCCTGATGATCTGCATGACCTTCGCGCGCACCCGCACGCCGAGCGGCAGCAGGCTGTAGTGCCCTGCCATTAGCTGGCGGATGAAGCCGGCCCGCAGCAGCAGCCGGTGGCTCGCAGCGTCCGCGTCGGCGGGATCGTCACGCAGAGTAGGGATGTGCAGCTGTGACCAGCGCATGTCGTTGCCTTGCCTAGGAGTGCAGATCAGTGCGGCAGTACCGGATGCCAGCGTAGTCGTGCCGGGCATCAGCCTGAGCGGCGTCGAACCGCACGGGTATTGTAGGCGGTTCGAATGCGACCGGGAGCAGGCAGGAGCATGGCCGTGATCGCACCTGATCCGGTTCCCGCCGTCAGCCGCCGCCGCGAATTGGGCCTTTCGAGCGCGCGATCGCTGCTGCTCACCGTGCTCGGCGAGTACGTGCTGCCGGCGGGAGAGCCGGTATGGACCGGCACCCTCGTGGCCGCCCTCGGCCTGCTCGGCGTCGCTGAGAAGGCCGCCAGGCAGGCGCTGGCCCGCACCGCGGCCGAAGGGTGGATCACCTCAAGCAGGCACGGCCGCTTGGCCCGGTGGCGGCTGACCGACGCCGGCCGGCGCCTGCTCACCGACGGCGCCCAGCGGATCTACTCCTTCGGCACCGGCGGCCAGGAGTGGGACGGGCGCTGGCTGATCGTGCTGGTGAACGCGCCGGACCTGAGCGCCCAGACCAGGCACCGGGTCAGGACCAGGCTGGCCTGGGCCGGCTTCGGCGCCCTGCCGGGCGGAGTTTGGGTGAGCCCGGATCCGCGCCGCGAGCCAGAAGCCGGCCGGATCCTGGATGAACTCGGGCTGACGGACGCCGGTGTGTCGTTCATCGCCAGCTTCGGCGGCATCGGCGCCCAGGAGGACATCGTCGCCCAGGCCTGGGACCTGCGGGAGGTGGAGCGGCGCTACGAGGAGTTCATCAGAGCGTTCGAGCCGCTCGACCCGGCCGGTGACGAGCAGAAACTGATCGCGCAGACGATGCTCGTGCACGAATGGCGCCGGTTCCCCTTCCTAGACCCCCGGCTGCCGCGTGACCTGCTGCCTGAAGGCTGGGCTGGCGCCGAGGCCGCGGCCCTCTTCGGGTCCAGGCATGCCGACTGGCACGCAGGTGCCGCCCGGGGCTGGGCGCGGCACGCGGAAAGGCGTTGATGATCAAGCGGTGTTGGTGCAAAGAGCCGCAACACCCGCTTGATCATCGGTCATTCAGGTGGGCGGTGTCGTTGAAGCTCCGCACGAACCAGCGATCGGCGGTGACGATGAGCCTGGAGATTGATGCGTTGTCCGCTGTGTTGAACGCGAACGGCCTGGACCCGCTGGCCAGCGCCAGCGCCTGGCCGATCACTCCCCCGTGCGTGAACACGGCCACCCGCTGGCTCGGGTGCGCGGCCGCCAGGCGGCCGATCGCTGCCCTGACCCGGCCGTCGAAAGAGACGAGGGACTCAGCGCCGGGAATCACGTCCCAGCGTTCCTCGGCGAACATTCGCTGCGCGATCGGGTGAAACTCCGCGACCATCTTGCGGTACAGCCCGCCCTCCCACTCGCCCAGATGGACCTCGCGCAGGTCGGCCTCGACCACCGGCGCGAGCCCGAGCCGCTCGGCCAGCGGCGCAGCGGTCTGCGCCGTGCGGCACAGCGTGGTGACGTAGATGGCATCGATGCCCGCTCCGGCCAGCCGGTCAGCCACCTTGCCAGCCTGGTCGCGCCCCAGCGCTGACAGCGGCGGGTCACCGTGCCCATCGATCAGCGGAAAGGGCCTGCCCTCGACATAGGCCTCGGACTGGCCGTGCCTGATCAGCAACAGATCCATCGCGCCATCGGGCACTGGGAACGGCCGCTGCCGGTACGCGCGGTCTTCCTGGGGTGTTGTCACAAGCACCGAAGCGTAACGTAAACGATTGTCTACACAAACCTACGTCTTGCCGAAGTTGCTGTAGCACGTCAGGATGGAACCGTGGCCACCGTGCAGACTTTCGCCGCCGATCCCGGTTCGTACCGGCACTGGCGGCTCGACATCGACGGCGCGATCGCGACCCTGACCTTGAACGTCGATCCAGGCGCCGGCCTGGCACCCGGCTACGAGCTCAAGAAGAACAGCTACGACCTGGGCGTGTATATCGAGCTGAGTGACGCCGTCCAGCGACTCCGCTTCAGCTATCCGCAGGTACGGGCCGTGATCATGACCAGCGCGCTGGAGCGGATGTTCTGCGCGGGCGCCAACATCGGCATGCTCGCGCAGGCTGAGCACGCTTTTAAGGTCAACTTCTGTAAATTTTGCAACGAAACGCTCGGGGCCATCGAGGATGCCAGCGATTCTGGTCAGGTCTACATCGCGGCCCTGAACGGGACGGCGGCAGGCGGCGGCTACGAACTCGCCCTGGCCTGCGAGAAGATCCTGCTCGTCGATGACGGCTCGTCGACCGTCGCGCTGCCCGAGGTGCCGCTGCTCGGCGTGCTGCCCGGTACCGGCGGGCTGACCAGGCTCACCGACAAGCGCGGCGTCCGGCGGGACCTGGCCGACGTCTTCGCTACCACGGCCGAGGGGATCAGGGGGCAGCGCGCGGTTGACTGGCGGCTGGTCGACCAGATCTCCAGGCCCACGGATTTCCAGGCAGCTGCCCGCCGCCTGGCTGAGGACGCGATCGCAGCCGCCGGGGCGCGGCCGGCCACCGGAACGACCGGCCCGGCGGGGGTAGAGCTGACCCCGGTGTCCTGTTATGCCAGCAATGAGAGCTTGCGGTACGGGCATGTGCGCGCCGAATTCGACCGGCGCGCCGGCACGGCCACGCTGACCGTCTCGGGTCCGGCCGCCGCGCCGTCGAGCATGGCCGAGCTGCGCGACGCCGGTGCTGCAGCCTGGCCGCTGGCCGCCGCGCGCGAGCTCGACGACGCGATCAGCAGGCTCCGGTTCGGCGAGCCGGAGCTCGGCACCTGGCTGCTGAAGACGACCGGCGACCCGGCGGCCGTCCTGGCCACCGACGAGCTGATTTCCAGCGCCGACCACTGGCTCGCAGCGGAGATCACTGGGCTGTGGAAGCGGACGCTGCGCCGGCTCGACGCGACCAGCCGGTCCCTGATCGCGCTGATCGAACCCGGCAGCTGCTTCGCCGGCACCCTGCTCGAGCTGGCGCTTGCCGCCGACCGCCAGTACATGCTGGACGGCGTGTTTACCAGCGATCCCGATGAGCG
>DASWGE010000078.1:0-1763 GCA_036393895.1 Streptosporangiaceae bacterium
GCGAGCCGCGATCGCATCGGCATGCAGCTTGGCCGCGCACGCGACGGAGGGGTGGTCGCGCCGGTTCACCGGCGACGTGATCGGCCGGGACCAGCTTGAGCTGTGGGCCCGCGGTCTGGACCACTTCATGGCGGCGCGGGCACGGCACGACCAGGCAAGGTTCCGCGATGTGTGGTACGACGACTTCGTCGCCGACCCGATCGGGACCATTGAGTCCGTCTATGGCCATTTCGGCCTGACGCTGAGCGGGAGGGCGGCCGACGCGATGCGGGCCGTGCAGGCCGGCAGTGCCGGGGCGGTCGGCCCGGCACGAGCCGCGGCGGGGCGCGCTCTGCCGCGGCATCAGTACGCGCTGGCCGATTTCGGGCTGACAGCCGCACAGGTCGAGGAGCGGTTCGCCGGCTATCTCGGCACTGCGGGCCAGGCCGGCGAGACGGCGCAGCGCTAGCCGCGCTGCCGCCACTCGTGGTCGAGCATGGCGTACAGCAAGTCGTCGGTCCACTCGCCCTTCGCCCAGGTGCTCTCCCGCAGGTATCCCTCGCGGCGCATGCCGAGCCGCTCCAGGACGGCAGTTGAGGCCGCGTTGCGCGGGTCGCAGCGCGCGGTCACCCGGTGCTTGGACCTGGCCCCGAACAGGTAGCTGAGCAGCTGCCGCGCGCCCTCAGTCGCGTAGCCGTGGCCCTGGAACTCCGGACGGAGCGTGAAGCCGATCTCAGCCTGGCGCGGATCGGTGGCATCGGTCCCCGACGCGCAGTCACCGATCAGCTCGCCGGTGCCGCTCAGGACCATCGCGTACTGGAACCACTGGCCGGCGGTGTCCGGGTGCTCGCCGAGCAGCGCCGAGATCAGGCGCTCGCCGTCGGCCAATGAGTACGGGGCGTCCCAGCTCTGGTAGCGGGCCACGTCGGGATGGGATCGGTAAGCCACCAATATCGGCAGGTCCGCGCGCGCAAAGCGCCGCAGCCTCACGCGGTCCGAGACCAGTTCGGTGAAATGCTCGTCCGGCACGTGGGTCATCAGCGGCGGCTGGCGCTTTCTAGCGCCGCCGGGCCCACGTGCGCGTCGAGCCAGTCAGTCAGCGGCCTGGTCGCTACGAGGAACTCCCTGACGTGATCCCCGGCGGCCGCGGTGCCCAGCCATGGCTCGACCGGCCACTCCTTGTATGCGGCCAGGCCCTTGTGCCTGAGCAGCCCGATCCGCGGGTGATCGGCTGGGTAGCCACGCGGCGCGGACTTGAGCACCTCATGGCCGATCAGCGTCACGCCGTGCCCATCCAACGCCGCGATGATGCGCTGGAGTTCGGTGCCGCGGACATCGTCCGCGACGCCGTCGCGGAACCGGCTCAGCTGATCGGGTGCTAGATGGAACATGCCGTTGCCGGCCCCCAGGCCGGCGGCCGACAACCTGATGTAGGCGGATCCGACCAGCGCGCCGATTTGCGTGCGGTACGGCGACTTGTCGGCGCTGAACCTGATGTCGCGGTACGGCCTGAAGAGCTTGACGTCACCGAACTCCGGGGCAAGTGCCTCGGTGAGCTGGGTCATCGGCGCGAGAACGGCCTCGTCGTAGATCGTCCGGTGCGCCGTCCAGTACGCCTTCGAATTGTCCAGCTCAAGGCCCTCGAAGAAATCCAAGGCCGCTTCTGGCCACCCCTGGAAGGACATCGCCTATCCTCCTCCCCGCCCGGTTCCCCGGTCAGATCACCCGGGCTCGGCCAGCCTATCGATCGGCACCGTCAACGTCGCCGCCGGCGATCATGACCA